>NZ_JAKKRS010000051.1:0-562 GCF_025654025.1 Shewanella sp. SM55
GTACTGAATAATCAACGAGCTATCTTGCTCTTGACCATCTATCCATGCGACTGCAGTGTGTAACTGGTGCGCGGCAATATTCAGCCAGTTGATTAAGGATTGTATTTGATGCTCATCTGGCACAACCCAGTTAACACTTAATGTGATTTGGTGATCAATTGGCAGCGACCAATTAACGCTGGTGTTTGTTTGGGTATCTAGATTGAATAACCAATTGATTGATAAAACTGAATCGTTTGCAATGTTAGATATCCATGGTGATTCTATTACAACTTCATCTGCGTTGTAATTTTCCCAAGGTGATTCAATTTTAGATTCAATATCACTTGAGAACTGAGCCAATATTAACGCTTGTTCGACGGCATCGAGCGTAAACCAACTGAATCCACACTCGATACCAAATGAATTATCAACAACAATGGGTGTGTCAATAAACCTGATTGATATTGGGCTAACTGCATTCAACCAAGGCGTGTCAAACCGTAGTGTTATTGCTGTCATATTGCGTTCGCATTAATATTTTCAGCACGTACACCATCGACAAATTTGCAATTGTACACAT
>NZ_JAKKRS010000052.1:0-524 GCF_025654025.1 Shewanella sp. SM55
CGCAAGTTACTACGTCCTTCATCGCCTCTGACTGCCAAGGCATCCACCGTATACGCTTAGTCGCTTAACCATACAACCCAAATGAGTTTCACTCATCTGCGTCGCATTGCGACCAGCTTGGTTTTACTTGTCTCACTTCTGACCAAAGAAGTGGACGCGCCTTAGACGTAAACTATTCAATAAAGAATAATTTACTATTGAATATTCAAGACACTTAATAAAGTGTTTGAGAACTCATGTTCAATGCTTGCGCATTAAACGTTTTGTAATTAATCACATGACAGACTCATGCAATTAAATACTATCAGCTTTCCAAATTGTTAAAGAGCGGGCTTAAAAAAGCCAAAGATAATTTTTAAGTTTATCTTTGGCATCTCTATCCATAGTGCATATGCCTTATTACTTTGCAATAAAGTCAGAATAAGGTGTAAATGGTGGAGCTATGCGGGATCGAACCGCAGACCTCCTGCGTGCAAGGCAGGCGCTCTCCCAGCTGAGCTATAGCCCCATTTACATGCAGTGCG
>NZ_JAKKRS010000007.1:0-241403 GCF_025654025.1 Shewanella sp. SM55
TCGCCGCGGGAATTGTTGGGATAACGCACCAATGGAGCGTTTCTTTAGAAGTTTGAAATCTGAGTGGATACCCGCCAGTGGTTATGGGAATTTTACAGAAGCAAATAAAGAGATCACAAATTACATCACTGGATATTACAGTGAGACCAGACCCCATCAATATAATGGTGGGTTAACGCCAAATGAGTCAGAACGTTTATATTGGAATGACTCTAAAACCGTGGCCAATTTTACTTGACCACTACAATAGCCTATTTAGTGGCTGGATTGGGGAGCGGGAATGCAGAGCATTAATCGATTTATTTACCCAAAACTTTGCCACTTATTTCGATATGGGCGTTTACAAGGTGAAGGTCAGTTTGGATTAAACGACTTAGCCAAATCAAGTTCCCAGAATCCTAAAACGGGAACACTCAACCCCTTGCCCAATAAGGCTCTGCGCAATGCAAGTGCCCAAAAACACGCTATAGCAAAAAAGAGGAACATGACCATGCCTGAGGTTCACGCAGTTAAAGACCAAGACACCGTTAAGCTTATCAGCTATCTGCTCGAAAGACAGTTTAGTCAGCAACTGGCCGATGTGTGGAATATCGGCCTTAATCTCGCCCTGAGGATTTCTGACTTACTCTCGATTAAGTTCAGTGATATCCACGGCGATAGACTTATCATTAAGGAATCCAAAACCGGTAAAATCGCCAATATAAAACTCAACCAAAAGACGCTGGAACGGATACAGCGTATTGCGCGCGAGCATCCTAACCATATCTATCTGTTTCAGTCCTACCGTAATCAAAGAGCTAAGCACATTAAACCCGCGCCGTTGTCACGACGCTATATTTGCCGCGCACTGGCGATGATTGGGGAAGAGCTCAAAATCGCCTTAGGCACCCACTCAATGCGTAAGACGCGAGGCTATCTGCTGTATCAACAAACAAAAGATATTGGCCGAGTAATGAAGATGCTCAGGCATAGCGCTGAAGAAACTACCCTGCGTTATATCGGTATTGAGCAAGACGATATCGATAAGGACTTTGTCGAGCTGGAAATCTAAAAATAAGGAGGGTGCTCACCCTCCTTATTTTTTGTCAAAAACGACTTTATTTTTAAATAGCAACGCAAAAGAGTTACGGCTTAATGTGTTTACATTACTTACAACCTTTTACGAGATAGAGCGATTCATTTTGCTTTTCACCATCCACATAAATTTTTAACTCCTGAGCACCTGTGAATACAGCTTTAAATAGCGAGCTAAACAATCCATTTTGAACATACTGAGCTGGTGGCATCACAGGTTTGTACTCATAAATCAGCTCTCCAGCCCTAACCCTAAAACAATCAAGGTTATATGCAACTTGGGTTGCTTCACCTGGTTCAATCCGAGATAACTCTAGATCTGAATAGCCAGACAGAATGTGGATGGTACTACTGCTATCATTCAAAACCTCAACATTAAATTGAGTGGGACAGCCCGCTAAATTTAAGCCAGCAAGTACAATGGCAACCGTTTTAGGTAACACATGTAAAATTCTCATAAAACCTGCACTCAATGAGGGGCTAACTCCCAAGATGTACTTACGTCTTTCGTAAAATCGAAAATTTAGTCCGTTTTAGTTAGATGACATCCACTTAATCAGTTTCTTATGAAAATAGATGACTTGATGATTATCCAGAGGTAGCAGGGAGCCGGAAAAATCGAGAGCAAAATCCACATCTTTGACCTTTTCAGGGAATTTAAAGTACAGGTTATAACAGTTATCTACAAATTCACTGCCGAGCCGTAAACTCTCTTTGTTATCGGCAATATCGACACTGCGAGTACCCCATCCCCCCAAAGAGTTATCAAAACCACAAAATTGAGTATCATAATCTTTAAATTTCATTGCTATAAATGGCTTGAAATGCTGCTCAACACCATCAACCTTCATGATTAGCACGATATTGTTTGCAACTAACTCAACATCACTTTTTAAGGGTTTTACACCCAATGCGAGTATGATTTCATTTTTATTAAACTGACTATCGGGCCACCGGTTCATCTCTATACCCAATATCGCATTCCCTCGGTACTTGGTTTCATAATTTGTCAGCGATAACGAAAGATTAACGTCGGGAAACTCAATAATATCATCAAGGTTTTTGTTATACGTGTATTCCTTTGTATCAGGAACTGGCTCCCAAGGGCTAACTGAAGGCACACTGGCGACCTCCAAAATGGTGGAAGTGCAGCTACACAAGCAAAGACTGATAAGCAGTAACAAATACTTCATCACTCATTCCTTCCACTCTTACCCATATCATCTCAAAACTAATTTAGCCAATACATCAACCGAATCAACACCAAGCGACTTAATGGGCTTTACTGAGTAGATAAAAATACACGGTTAACGCCTTGGCTTTAGCACTCAAAAAATCCTCGGACACTATTAGCCAGAATTCCCCTTTGAGCCTGGAGTGATTATGCTGAAGTCAATATTTCTGTCTTGTAACCACTGTTCAACTTTTTTCTTCTGTTTATAGGCGTCTTCATTTTTATCCATCACCCGCTCATGCTCGGCTAACCAATCAAATAAAACAATGATGCCTCTCCGGTTAACCATTTGGAACTCGGCGCCACGATTTAATAAATCTAAAACAATATCGTATCGACGTCTACCAGCTGCTTGAGTTAATAGGGTAGTGTTTGTTTTTATATTAAGATCTGTGCCAGCTTCAATGAGCAGATAATAATTCCTGGGTATCGTTTTTCCGCCTAACTCAACGGTTTCCTCAATAGGTGGGGCATCAAACATTCCTCCTTTAAGATTTGGATCGCCACCATAGGCTAATGCCAACTGTAAAAAGCGACTATCTTTATTTCTGGTCGCCCAATGCATCACTGTACTAGAGCCCTCAAGTTTGACATTGGGTGTGGCGCCTTGTTTTAGTAATTCTTCAAAGCCCTCAAGGTTACCCTTATAAATTGCCCAAAACAGGGGCGTGCCTGTAGATCTACCCTGAGCATTGACATCGACTCCATTTGCCACTAACTCACGGATTTTTTTGATATCGCCTTTTCCTGCCGCTTTCGCCAATCCGCGAACTTGAGGATCAGGGAATATCTCATCCAAATCCATTAGCACTAACGAAGTTTCTCGCTGTTTCTGATTATGTGCTTTTTCGGCGTCTTCCAAAGCCCGAAAACGTGGATCTGAAGCGCAGGCACTGAGTAAACATGCAAACATCAAATAACTGATAACTCGTTTCAACATAGGCCTGCTCATGTAACTGTGATTTTATCCTATCATTCACTACACTTGATGATTATGCTTTCTCCACCACCCTCATATAAATTCCTTGTGCTATCGATGATTTCCATATTTTTTTTACAATCTTCAGGGATGTTCGCATGTAAGCGAATCAGTTTTTTTAGCCGTTCTAAACTTGGGTGCCTAATACCCGTTTCAGTAAAATCGACAGCGGAAAACATATAATACCGCCCTTTACCATAGTCACTATTCAATGTAATCAACCATTTTTTGAACGGGTGGCTACTGTTTAATTCAGAAAAACCATTTTCGATGCTTGTACAACTGAGTAACATTAGAGTTAATCCCCATCCCCAGTTCCTATTCATAATCATTCCTTTTGGGAGAATTGATCTAATCATAACTAGGGGCGAGTTACTTAATAGTGTAACGAGTCCCTACTGGATAGAAATGCACTGTGTATTCTTTGGTATTTCCCGCCTCGATAAAGGGCAGTGTAATGGTAAAATATCCTTGCTCGCCAGCAAAGCTAGTATCCATCGCGACTAATTCACCACAGAGAATATTGGAATTTGATATCAAACCGCTACCCTTTATTAACTCTAACTTGAGATTAGTCATGTAAGGTACCTCAATACTCTCCTTTTTATAAAAATCATAAAAAGCCTTCTGGCTCAATTCTGGATATGTACAAACCAATAGTCCATGCTGGTTTCTCGCCAAACTTGGATAACGTTTTTTTTCTATAAACTTAACGGGTATTTTTTTACCAATACGGTATTGGTCTAGAATGATACGCTTTGTATTCAGCTGTATCCCTTCTTTTAATGAAGTGATAAACATCTCAATTCTTGCGTTATTAAAATATTCTGAATCAGTTTTTTTGGGTGGATAATTATACGCTCCAGAAATATAAAACTTGACTTGCACACCATTATCAAAAGTGATGACAGGGCTTAAGATGGGAGAATCATATCCTATATCAATTGGCCCTAAATACTCTTCGATATCCACTTTTTGCACACCGTAAGCAGTGCGAGTACTGTAACTATAGTAGGCACATCCTTGCACTAGGCTTGTTATCAGCAACACCAATAACACTATATAGGCATTTCGCATTAGCGTTTCCTCTCAAAATTGGTCAAATAATAGTGGTAGTTACCCACGCCTAATGCGTAATATTGTCCCGCCATTGCTGGCGCAATAGTGCCTGCCAAAATGAAACCTCAACGCCATCGTTCTTAATGGTTAACACTATACGTCAGTTGTTAACCCACTGCCCTCCAGTTCAAAAGATTATTTCTGGAAAGAGATTCGAGCAGTATTAGTTGATTAGCAGCTAATAAAGCTGCTAATCCATATTAGGGATAAATCATTCAACTCCGTTTAGCACATCTTTGAACAATTGTCGGTCAACCTTGACTACGTTTGATTTGAAACCACCACCGAGCTTTGCATGGCCTTCAATGACAATACACACATCTTCTGGCTGAATCTTTAGATCATACGCTTCAAATTCATTTTGGTAGCTACCTTCTGAATTCTTTCTCCAGCTTGCAACCGCAGGAGAATAAAGACCTAAATACATAGTATAGGCATGGCGCTTATCCGTACCGTCAGAATTAAGAGACTTCTCAATACTTTGTCTTTTTTCGACTTTATAAGCCGATTGTATAATCTTGTACTTAGGTTCTTTTAAAAAGATCCTTTCAGGAATCTCAGTACTACCATATCTCTTTGATAAGCCCAAGCCTTGCACATTTTCACCATCCGAATACAGTGCGTTGCTGCCTATAAGTACTTTATAATCGGGTCGGTCACACAAATAAGATGTATACCTTAAGGAATAATCTCCAGCCAAATCCACCAAATCGGTACTAGAGGTCAATTCCAATCTTAGGCGATAAAAACTACCATCAACGTCTACATAGCGGCCATAATCAATCTCTTTTTTTGTATCCGTTGAGACTTTAACTAAACTAAGTTTTTCAACATGGAAATCTTCTGGTGAGCTAGTAGCACAACCAGATAATGCCAACAAAAAAATCGTCGCTGTCAATTTTAAAAAAAAACTTTTCATTATTCGATCCTTTAAGGTCGGCAATATACTGAACAAATAGTCACGTGGTCGAGGCTGCTTGTATAGTGGTTTGTTGCATAGCCAGATGGCAACGAGTTCCAAGCACCGCCAAAAGTAGAAACAACATTGTTCCAAGAACTCCCCATGCTGCCAGTTGAATCGTAGTTATTCCAGATCACGGAATTACTAGCTATAGCGTGCATATTAGGCCGAGTCCAACCAACAGGATCGACCGTCACGAGCTTATAAACTTGCATACCACCAGCAACCAAATGTCCAACCTCATCAGCACCATAGCTATGTGCAACAATAGTGACTCTTCCCTTATTATCAGCGACATATGTTGAAAGTGCATCGGCATCCGTCCATTCGAAATAACTAGCACTATCACTACCATAAAGTGAAATATAGTCTTCGTATTGACCTTTAACTACATGAGCACCAAAAGTGTTATCCGCAGCTCCACCTACAAAGGCAACTTTATCACTACCAGTAATGTTTGGTTTGTAATTTGATTTGATTTTAGATGCTGCGGCCCCCATCGCGTAGGCAAATGCCGCAGTCATCGCCCCATTAGCAAATTTACCGCCACTTAACTGTGAGGCCGTTCCCCCAATAATTGCTGATGCCAATGTTTGTCCCATAAACCCTGAAATACCTAACATTCCAGCTCCTTGAGCTCCAAGCATCCCAACACCAGCAGCGATAAATCCATGACCGAACTCACCTCCTTGTACAACATTAAAAATACCACCAGCAACTCCACTAATGACAAATCCCTCCACACCGTTTAGTCCATTCAGTGCCATATTTGAAGCAGCGAAAGATATTGCACCAGATTTAAATGCTGAACTCAAACTCCCCGTAGCAACAAATGAAGCATCAAAGGCAAAATGGGCTGACGCTAATTGTCCAAAAAATGGAATATAATTTAGGCCAATTTGAATTGCCGAACCAAGCCCTTCCACTTTGGCAATCTGTCGATGAATAAAAGTCACCCCTCCAATATCCATCAACGCTTTATAAAGACGCTTAAAGAAAAAGCCACTGGGGTCGGTATAGCTCATGGGGTTATTTTTCACGTAGCTATAACGGTTATAACTTTGCGTATCGCTTGGCGCTTGAATGAACGGGTCTGCTTGCATAAAGCGCCCGATAGTCGCGTCATAGATACGACCATTCATATGGATTAAATCCAAATGACTAATATGCTCATGACCGGTATAACCTTTAGTGGTGGCTGGAGTGGTATAGTTGGCCAATAACCCAGTATCAAATACTGCGGTTTGTTTACCCCAAGGGTCATAAACAAACTGCTGAACACTGTTGCCTGCCGCATCCGTAATGGTCGTAGTAGAACCTTGATGGTCTTTATGCAAATACAAGAAACTATCCGTGCTATTGTTACTGCGTTTAGTAATGACCAAATTACCCACATACAGTTTTTGCTCGGTGAGCGCAGCTTTACCACCGCCGGTACGCACTACTTTTTCATAAGCACCATCGACATAATAGGTGGTGTAGTAGGCTAAAACCCCGTCTTCCAATTTGACATCATAGCGTTCATAACGCTGTCTTGCGGCGTCATATTTAAACCGACTGGATTCGTTACCTTTAGCAATATTGGTGACCAAATCGTAGGAACTATAAGTAAGCGTTCTGGTGCCATCATTGGTGATATTGCCGTTCTTATCATAGACCATCGCGTAGCTGGCTTGACGCGCACGACTGCACTGGGCGCCATTTTGCGTCCAACCCGCAGGGCAGCTGTAGGTGATAGACGCGGTGAGTGTACGATTGCAAGCACTCCCTGAAACAGACCAACCTGCGGGACAGGAATAGACTGGTATTTGAGTAGCGGCCTGAGACAAGGTACGAGTGCAGTTAGTAGCACTGACAGTCCAACCCGCTTCACAACTATATACTTGCTTAGCGGTTGATTGATAAGTTTCGGTGCAATCCCAAAGGCGTCGTCCACCGCCCATAGGTTCACCGTTATCACAAACAACTCCTGCTCCAGATGGCTTAGTTAACCCTGTAAAACTAAAACGTCGAGAACACTTGCCCGTAGCGGTATTTAAGGTTCCCCCTCGAGAGCAACTTTGTTCGGTTTTAACCTGTGCCACTTTCGTTTCAGTTTTCGAACATGTCGTTCCCGAAAGGCTGTAGCCGCTTGGGCAACTATAGTTGTAACTTAGCGATGCGGATTGCGATTCATTCTTTTGGCAGGTTGTACCAGCCGCATTGAGTGCATAACCCGTTGGGCAGGATTTACTTGCGGGTGTTGTTTCAGGTGTGCCGCAGCCTCCTTCACCACAAATATCTAATAAGCGATAAGGATTAGTCGCATCATAACGATAAGTACCTACCCCTGTTTTTGAAGTGAGATTCCCAAAATCGTCATATTGAAGAGTACTTACTTCACTTGGTAAAATAATGTTGTCTAAGTCAACACTTTTCGTTCGCCTATATAGACGATGAAGATCATCATAACTATAAGTTTCTGCAAATGTCGTTGATGCTGAAGACAATTTGTGTTTGCGTTGAGTAAGATTACCAACACCATCAAAGACGTATTCTAAATCGTGAAGCATTTCGCCGGGGCTTGTTAACTGAATGCTTTTCACCCACCCCAACTTTTCATCATAAGCGGTTAATTCCTCTGTACCATTGCCATAGATAACCTTTTCAACACCACCTTTAGCATTCATTTTATCGATGGTTTGATAGGCTATACCCGTCGCCTTGTCGGTACGTTTATACAAATAGCCAGACTCATTGTAATGGTTAACAACGGTAAGCAGATTTTCAGGATAGCTTTGTTCAGCGACTCGCCCAAGGGTATCGTAGTTGACACTTGAGGTATAACTCGATGCACCTATCGTGGTGGTTGTGGATTTTAACCTCCCCAATTCATCATAGTTCGTGGTCTTTTGATGTACAGCACCTGCCGCGCTGCAATCGCTTACAATGGTGTCATAACGTTTTTCAGCAACCAATAAGCCCGCATTTTTAGCCGCTTTAGTACCATATACCCAGCAAGAGGTGCCTTCTGGCTCAGTTCGACGCATTTGCCGCCCGAGTGTGTCATAGTAGAAGAAAGTAGACTGGCTATTGGCATTCGTCTGAGAAAGCAGTTCCCCAAATGCATTATAGGTATATCGCCACGTTCCCTTATCAACATCAATTGAGGTGGTTTTACGACCATAATCGTCATAAATCAGCTGCGTCCTGACAATCTCGGTACCATTACCCGACACATAAGACTTGAGTAAATTTCCCGATGCATCATAGACAAAATGCAACTGGTTATTTAAGGCATCAGTTACAACAGACTGAAGCCCAAGGGCATCCACGACCACGGATGTTTGATTTCCTAACGGGTCAATGGTCAGAGATTCAAAACCTTGCACGTCATTTAATGTTTCACCACCATCAGGATTGACTTGCGCAATGACTCGGCCAAAACCGTCATACCTAAGCTCAGTAAAATACGTGGATACGGCATCGTACCGAGGCTCATAGTCTTTAATTGGACGACCCCATCCATCATATTCTTTTGCAGTGGCAATCGTCTTACCATCAAATCCCACCAGCAAATTACCGACCGTGCGCCCAAATTTGTCGGTAATTACACTTGCACTCGGCGTTCCGGCTTTTGATGTGGTCGTCAAAAGATAACCATTAGCAAACAAAGAACATCCACCGCTGCTACAAGATTGGTAGCTGATTTGGGTTAATACGCCATCTGGCGTTAACTCACCGACAGGCCGTCCCCATTTATCAGAGGTCTTAGTCAAACTTTGGCCATTTGCATCCGTTAGCGTGACTTTAGTAATCAACCCAGTAACACTATCGGCCGTTGTGCCGTTATAACCATAGGTTGCCGTATCACCAAGGGGATTGGTAGAGGTTTTTAAATAGCGTCCTCTCGCATCATAGGTACTGTAATTGCTACGTGTTTGGGGATCAGAACCATCAGCCTTAGTGCCTGCAGTGATCGATTCTGAAGTTTTATTGCCATAAACATCATAGGTGATAGAGGTAGTGACTTTATAACGATTGTCATTAGGCGAAATAATGGAATCTTTAATTAAGCCATTTTCATAATACGTAAAACTACTCTCATTGGTGATATCAGGGACATTATCTCGTTGACCTGCTCGATACTTTGTCACGACAGAATGACTCAGCCGCCCCTTACTGACGCCACCTCCCGCACCGTTGTATTCGTTGATGATAGAAACAGTAGAGACGACAGTGTTGGTTTGTAAGTCACGAGTAACCACCTCACTGCTGAGAATATTCCCGGCATCATCATAACTATTTTGAGTATCAACTTGCGTAAGTTCACGAACCACATTATCCGTTCCGTATTGACGAGTAATGTCAGTACTGTTCATGCTGGTTTGCCGATATACTCCATAGCTATCGCGCACAAAATCAACACTGGTTCTTGCCTCTGATAATGCTTGCGATTGGTAACTTTGCTTGGAGGCAATAGGTAACCCAATACGTGGAAATATCTGGTCATACATGGTTTCAGTAACAACCTTAGATTGGTTGTCAATGGTTCTCAGTAATTCAAAACCTGCACCACCTCGCCCTAAACGGTTAACGAGTAATCCACCATATTCGTAAGTAACACTGACACTACCGGTACTACTTGCCTGTGTGCTTACTTCAGCAACGACTTGCAGTGGCGCGATGATAGAGAAGTTTTTTGAATGATCAACATTACTGGAGGTTTGGGTTTTGTATACCCGGCTTTGACCATTAAACTGCTCAGTTAAATAGGCATAACTGATGTTAGTCGTCACCCCAAAGCCATCCGTAATGGCTTTGATAGTATTGTTGTATTTGGGTGAGACGGGAGCGTAGCGAAACCAACCGCCGGCGTTAGCGACAATGTCCAATTTGCCTGCACCATCAATATCTGCAAAGAACAAACGTTCATTAATGACATGGTCTATTATCCCGGATGCTTTCCAAGATGAGACACCTCTGATTGAACTTGGCTCAGACATGTAGAGTGTCGATTTGAGCGACTCTGATTTAGCAAGAATATCAGCACGACCATTACCCATAATATCAATAAAATAGGTGTTCAACTTCTTATCTGCGTCAGTCGTTATCCCTGTATTGATTGATGGTAGAAACGCAGTGCCATCCGATAATTGGATATACCACTGATTACCACTGACATAGGCAATATCAGTTAGCCCATCGCCATTAAAATCAGCTGCCCGTAAGGTATCCATCCCCGATGTGATGGTAATAATTTGCTGTTCTTTATACCCGCTACCTGTTGATACATAAAGTATCCAGTTATCCGTGATATTTTGTCCCCAGCGACCATTAAAATCTGCAACACACTCGGACTGTGAAATATCATAAATAAGCCCCATCCCAGTAGAGCAGTAGCTAACGGTCTTCTTTACTTTAAGAATGAGGTCAGTCAAACCATCACCGTTGACATCTAACAGTGCACTTGATTCAAAGCCTTTTGCCGTATGATTTATACGCGGTATACCTGGACTTGCATCACTCCCTGTTGGGAACGTAAACAAACTCTCCGCAGCAGCAAAACTCCCGCCGATCAAGTTTTTGTACCACTTAATCTGGCCTGCATCGAGAAACACGATATCCTCTAAGGCATCACCATTCACATCGGCGACCATCGCACTGCCGTTCAAACCAATCGCTGTTCGCCCTAAAGATGTTTGGGTGTATTGCACAGTACGTGTGCTATCAATGCAAAGCTGCCCACCACGACCATCAGGCTCACAATCTCTGGTCTTTTCTTCTGACGGCTTGAAAGAGAGTACTTGCCAAGGAGAGGAGTTGCTTGCAGCGACAAGTAAGTCGCGTTGCCCGTCGCCGTCAAAATCGATAGTTTGAGCATAAGCATGTTGAGATGCACCTATGCTTGTCATTTGCGTCTCAACACCTGACGCAATAGAGCGCTTGTACCAAGTACCACTTCTGACATAAACAATATCTGCCAGCCCGTCACCATCCATATCAAAAATATTGGCGGTTAAATTCTCACCAGAAGGAATGTTTAGATTTTTTGCAGGAAGAATGCCTGTGTAAGGCCTATAGGTCGGCGATTGTGGTGCACTGCTCCGCTCCCAATCAAACTGAATAACACTTGTGCAATCCGCTTTATTCGTTCCAACACAAGCTTGAATGCTATCGAGATAGTTAAACTCAGCCAATGACGTCGCTAGTTTATAGGTTAGGTAATACGTTTGCTCAATTTGATTATCTGTTGATAGAAAGACTTTATTGAGTAACTTTGTCTGTGATACGGCTGAGCCGTAAACGATACCCTTTTTAGGAAAAGGGCGATCGGTATATTCAAAGCTGACCTTTTTATAGGGTAATGCACCGTTAGCATGCCCCGAGTAATCGATGCTGGATAAATACTGTTCTTCATTGTTTTTAACATAATGGAAGCTGATGTAATTGCCAACTACGTCTTCAATGGCTTTCAAGCTCCAAGAATGAATGACCTCATAGCCATTACTTAGCGCAACTTGATATGAATCATCATGGTTGTTTGTATTAGAAGTCGTAACGAAGTTTTTGCCAGCTTGCGTATACGCATCGCCAAAATAAAACGTTTCACCTGCTTTAGTCTCCACTTTGAACGCACCAGGACCACCGCCATTGGCCTGACCTACTACGGTAATAACAGAAGCATCATCAATTTCTTTTCGGTACTGAGCGCCATCGATGCCATTTTGGCCACTCACGAGCATTAAACGCTGTCCATCTAAACAGAAACTATCAGTGTCTTTTAATTGCACGCCCTGAAGGAATCCATCTTGCTCAATGGTTTTAGGGCAGCGAGTTATCGCAGATGACGCTTGTACTCCCCAACCTAAGCCTAAGTAACCGTCCCCGCCAGAGGATGAATAAGAAATCGCCACGGAGGGCTTCATTCCACCTCGCCCAGCAGAAGCCTCTATAGGCAAAGAATAGGTTGCAGCTCCCATCTCATTGACACGGAAACCGCCTGTTAATGCCACTGTTTCGGTATCTGCGAAAACAGAGAAAGACGTGCTGAAAGTGAGGAAAAATACTAATAGGGTTTTTAGGGGGTTGGTATACATCATCAAGCTCCGTTTGAAATAGCAACAAACGAGCTATAACCGTTAACAAAAATCAAATCAACATCAATTAACAATTAAGCTAAATCTAATAACAAATGAAACCCTTGCAAAATGCAGGGTGAGCAATAAATACACAAACAAAGAGTTACATAATAAAACAATTGCGAAACCAAATAAAAACACAAATATAACCACAGCACGATAGCTTACAATCCGCTCCAACGAACGATATCAACGCCCCTCTGAAAAAAACTTAGCTAGCGGTGAAGACCTCTGCCCATCAGGCAGCCTTTATACTAAAACTTTAATAATCAACAATATGACAATAAAAACGCCTAATGAAATACATGAAGCGTTTAAACCTGAGAGAGCAAGCAGTATAAGAACTCAATATTTAATCCCACCAGCAGCCTGACTTAATGCGAATCCTACACTCGACTATAGCCAAATGAGCGTCTTCTATCGCCATAATGCTTAGTCTCTAACTTGGCAAAATAACTCAAACGATAGAAGGCCTTACCGAAGGTCTGAGGATACTTTTCAGCATTACAATTGATGTAATAAACTGGCGTATCATCAGGGAAATGCACTAAATGCCGAGTACTGTAATCATCGAGCCCTAAAGCACTGGCCCAGGCCTCAACAATCTTAGTACTCAGGTTTTGACCAAACCGATTAAAATCGCCTAAATGGCTATAGGCATCATTATTAAGGAAAATCACTACATGGTAGTGATCTGTGTCTGCACAAGCTCGCTCCTTTGCCCATATATAGCGCAGAGTGCAAGGATGAACACGCTTACCTTTGCGTCCCTTGATAAGCCTATCATGTCGTATTTTTGCAGTAAGAGACTTAAAGAACTTGGTTATCACCGTTGAATCATAAACTACAGGTGAATCACGAAAATTAAGCTGTGGTAAATGTAAATCAAACCGCACCATAAAGGTTCTTGGATGGTCAATAATAGCAGCCTGCATCGTCTTCAATATTATGTCTAAGTACACAGCACTTAAAGGTCTAGAGTTAACCTTTAAGCCTTGATACTGGCCATTGCTGATAACGGCAAGATCAGTGTTAGAAGTTGACATGTTGCGATTCCATATTGGTTATTGTTCATAACCTAAATGGTCCGTGTAAACTTTAACTTTAAAGTCACAAATTCAACGTTAATCACCTGAGGAGATATCTTCTCAGTGTTTGATGGATAGCAATGTGTAGAGTCAACTAGGTGTTCTAAATGCAACCAATAATGGAAGATAGTAATAACAAACAGACAAACCATCTCCCTTGAGGGCATGTGAACTATAGGAAGAATTAATACATGACCCTAGTCTATCTCAGTGTTTTCTAGTTCCATTTCACTCGAAGATTAAATCACAGTAAAAGCCTTACCCGTGATGTTGTCAAATCCAAATAGATGACCATTCGAATGGTTTTATCACCTCACTTTAGCCATATTTTCTAATCATTCAAACTGCAATTCAAGGTATCGATGGTCTCATGCCACCCAATACAACGGACGAGTTTAAGCTCTTTGTATCTTCATACTTACCTGGCGTATTGTTGTTTAATTATTTCATCTTCTTTACCGCAAATTAATTTTTCTACAATGCGAATTCGTTGATTAACAACTCTGTGATTAACCGTCAGTAACTCATCAGCCAAAATCATACAATCCTCGCGTTTATGATCTTTGGGCACATGCACCTCAAAAACACAAGAAACCTGCGAGAATGTCACGCTTCGTTTATCTTGCTCACCTTCAGGTGCTTCACACTGTGTCTCGGCTGCAACCTTAGACATTTCTATGGGGCCTGCAAGCATATGATGATGTCGAAGGTAACCAATAATGTTTGCTTTACCATGGTAAATATCCACAAAAAGCCTCCATGGTTTTGCAATTTCTTCTATCCGCTTAACGAGTTCACCAGTTAACCCATGGAAGGTATAGTCCTTTAAGATCGCAATATCATTAACTCGCGATGCTTTCTGCTTGTCATTAACAACTTCAGGAAATGTCAGCAGATTATATGCTAATCCTTCAGCCAGCTTTAGCTGAACACTCCCCCTTAAGGAATCAGCTAACTCCTTTTTAGATAAACTAGCTGCCGTATCAGCTATCATGCAATTAGATACATAATCAGGTATCAGAGAGAGAATAATAGATAAACACAGATGATGAATCGAGATGGTGAGCTTCTTGTTATTGAAAATTTTGGATAATTCAAAATAGTCCTTATCTGACAGTAATGAATTCTGCCTAGGATATCCCTTTGTTAAAGCACGCTTGGCCTTGAGTGTGCGGCGGTAAAACAAATCCAAATTTTCAGTAAATTGTAGCGGAAGCAGATTCAAACTAGATAGACTCACTCCAAGCTTGATAGTACACATACTAGGTAGCTTAGGACGAATTTGATAGATTGGTAATAAGCGATTTAGTAGCTTTGAACGGGCCACTCCATGGGCGACAATTGCAATTGAATTCGTCTTTGCCAGTGTACGAATTGTCTGACGAAGTTTCACCTCTGTTATACCCAACATCTTGCTCAATGCATGGTCATCGCACCCAATGACATATCCAGCGTTATTAGACTTCATCAGCAAAGCTGCTCTTACTAGGCGCATAGTTTCAGTAATAACAATTGATTTGCCTGGGGGTAACACTTCTTGCAAACCAGAATCAAAAAGAGCAAAAGTCAGCTCTTCAGCCCATGAACAAGTTACGAGAAAGTCATTCCACATCAGCCAAGTTCTGGTAGTTAGCCCATAATCAAAACGTACATCTGACTTACTTTCCAAAGGGCGCTTAATAAAACGTTTAATCTCCCAGATGTATCCCTCACGCACAAGAAATTCAAGCGCCACTCTTAAGTGTCGATTAGAAACGCCTAACTCGGCTGCAAATACATCCTTTTTCCCCGATTGAAAATTAGTCCCAAAACGTGCAGCCCAGGCAAGCAGCACCAACCTAGTCTCAGGTGTCGCACCAGCCAACGAATGTAAAAGAAACATATCAATCCAATTATCAACTTGGTTCATCCCCTACTTTTACCATAGAAAATGCCCATTATCACGGTGTTCACAAAGATCAATAAAACATGTTACATTACATGTAATGATAAATGCAGAGGTTGATGCTATGTCTAAAAATGGAACAATTACTCCCCCAGATTTTTTTAAATTATTTGATTTTCTTATTTCAGAAACTGAAACTGAGCGCATTTGGATGACGAATTACATAAGCAAGAAGGGAATTCCTACTCCTGACGTATTCCTTTCAACAGATAGCTTAAAGCAACACTTATATGGATTTTTTGTAGCTAATCAGACAGTTGAGGCTAAAATCAAGTTAACTGCTGCCGAAATGAGAAATGCATGGCGGGTGAGAAAACATCGCCAAAGTAAAGGTATGGTTTCGCTTTCGATTAGTCTCGACAAAACAATTGCAGCTAAGTTAGCCCAAATGTGCAGTGAGCAAACCCAAGCAGAAGTTGTTACGCAACTAGTAACAGGAAACTATGAAGAGTTTTTAACACAAAAGAATGAGCTAAAAGCCAAGCTGGCAGAAGAAAAGATAATTCTAAAAGCTAAGCAGGTGAGTGCTAAATTCGAAAAAATGGAAAACAAGTTAGCAATCAGTGCTCAGCAGCCTACTTCACCATCAGATAATGAACCTGCACAGACAGAAGAGCTTAGGAACGGTATAGCCAGTCTGTTTGACCTCATATTTGCGGCTCATGAACAGGGCAGTAAAATCGATGAACAGCTCTTACTTAAAGCAACAAAAATCTACTATGGAGCGTTTGCTAAATAACTAACCACGACCGAACCAATCAAGTTTGATCACCAACTTTAGCCATTTCAAACTCCTAATGCTTCCTGCATTTAACATACAAGTACAGATTAATCAGAAAATAACCGCAGAATATAGCAAGAAGTTTAAAGGTATAAACGGCGAGTATGAATGCGAATGACTACAAAACAATACACGCTAGCGATTGATTTTAGTAACACTAGATGTAACATCAAGAAAGATTGAACCAAAACAAAACATTAAATTTCAAATGTATAATCAATCAATTCAGATGACGCCGCCCCACCAATTTTACTAGAAGGGCTTAACCGCAAGGTTAAGCCCTTTTTGTTTGAACTTTCAGGCTATTACTCATTTCGAGCTATCAATTCAAATGCGGCGGCGGGAACTGAACTGGCGTCGATAAATGAATCATGTCACTTGATCTAATCTCTATTAGATTCAGCCATTCAGACGCCGCACCTAAAAAACTACCTTTTTCCCTTTCCACCCAAAGCGCGCTTTTTAGCACGTTGTTTTTGCGCCGCTTTGCCGTTACGTCTAGGTTCGGTATCCATCTTATTAAAGTCGGGTTCAAAGCCAAGTAACCATTGTTGTGGTAGACGCTTGTCGAGCACAACTTCAACTTCTTCCAATAATAGGGCGTCCTCTTGACTAAAGAGGGTGATAGCAAGCCCTGCACTACCCGCTCGACCTGTGCGACCAATACGATGAATATAATCTTCAGCAATAAAGGGTAGCTCAAAGTTGATCACATATTTAAGCTCGACGATATCTAGGCCTCTGGCGGCGACATCCGTTGCCACTAGCACTTGAATTTTGCCTTGTTTAAATTCCTGCAAAACTTTCTCGCGCGCGCCTTGAGACAAGTCACCGTGAAACGCCTGAGTGATAATATCGGCTTTATTGAGTTGCTGAACCAGTTTATCGACACCTTGCTTGGTGCGGCTAAAAATCAGCACTTGATGCCAGTTTTTACTGCGCACCAGATGACTGACGAGTTCGGTTTTACGGTCGGCGTCGACGGCATAAACCACTTGTTCAATTTCGGCAGCGGTCGTGTTGCGCTTGGCAACTTCAATCAACTTGGGATCGCGCAGTAAGGTTTTACTTAAGCTGAAGATAGCGGCATCTAAAGTGGCAGAAAATAACAGGGTTTGTCTGTCACTCGGTACTTGCTTGAGCACGGCTTGAATTTCATCCATAAAGCCCATGTCGAGCATACGGTCAGCTTCATCGAAAACAAGCACACTCAATTGCTTAAGATTTAATGCACCTTGCCTAAGGTGATCGAGTAAGCGGCCCGGAGTTGCGATTAACACATCAATCCCTGCATTAAACACGGCGACCTGCGCATCGATACTCACGCCGCCGTAGGCGATGCCGATACGAATATCAGTCCCTTTTGCGTACTTAACAAAACTCTGCTGTACCTGCACCGCCAGCTCACGTGTCGGCACTAAGACTAATCCGCGTACGGGTCTCACAGCCGTTAACTCTTGCGCAGGGCTGAGTGTCATCAAATGATGCAAGATAGGCAAGGCGAACGCAGCGGTTTTGCCTGTACCCGTTTGGGCGCCAGCCATCACATCCCGTTTAGCTAAGATGGCAGGGATCGCTTCTAACTGGATTGGCGTTGGCGATTCATAGCCAAGAACCGCTAAGGTATTCACTAACGTGGAGTTTAAGGATAAGGCACTAAAAGACATTGCGGTTAACCACTGAAAATAATGGCTAGAATTTTAGCAGACACAACCCTAAGCGACTAGCGGCATAGCGCTAGTCCTATTGTTATATGCAAACTTGTTTTACGATAGAAATGCGTCGAGATCTTCAGCTAGCTGCGGACGACTAAAGAGATAACCTTGGGCTTGATCGCACTGGTTTTGTTGCAGAAAATCAGCTTGCTCTTTAGTTTCAACCCCTTCAGCGATAATGTCGAGCTTCAACGCATGTCCAAGCGCAATCACAGCCTTAGCGATAGCGGTATTGTTGGTATCGAAGGGAATGTCCCGCACAAAAGATTGATCAATTTTCAATTTATGAATAGGCAGTTTTTTCAAATAGTTGAGCGATGAATAGCCAGTACCAAAATCATCAACCGATAATTCGATACCCAGATCGCCAAGTCGCTTTAAGTCACGGATAGCAAGATCTGGATTCTGCATCATCACACTTTCGGTCACTTCAAGCTCTAAATGCTTGGCGGGCAAACCCGTTTCAGCTAAGACACGTTTCACATCATCCACAAAGGAACTACGCTGTAACTGTTGTCCTGCCACGTTCACGGCAATACGGCCAAAATGTTTGCCTTCACTAAGCCAACGCATTCCCTGAAGGCAAGCGGTTTCTAACACCCATAAACCTATCTCATGGATAAGACCAATTTTTTCTGCCACAGGTATAAATACCGCGGGCGAAATCAAACCCAGTTGAGGATCGTACCAACGCAGTAGCGCTTCAAATCCCACGGTTTGTCAAGTCACTAAATCAAGTTTTGGCTGGTACATTAAGTACAAGGCATTTTGCTCAATCGCGCCATAGAGGGCACTTTGCAGCTTAAGATGTTCAAAAGACTGTTGAGTTAAGGACTCTGTATAAAAAGCATAATTATTGCGGCCATCATTTTTGGCACGATACATGGCCGCATCGGCGTTACGCAGTAAAGTGTCCGCATCGGTTCCATCATTCGGATACAAAGAAACGCCCATACTCGCCGTTAAACGTAAGTGGTCGCCCGTGCTCACAATAAAAGGTTGCTCAAACACTTGGCGCAATTGATTTATGGCAACTGCGGCATCGGCACTATTGTCGATCCCTGAAATCAATGCCACAAACTCATCGCCACCAATCCGTGATAACACATCCTGATCGCCTACTTGGCTGCGTAAACGCTTGGCAAGCTCGACCAACATTTCATCGCCTATACTGTGGCCAAAACTGTCGTTGATATGCTTGAACAGATCGACATCAATCATCACAGTCGCTAATTGCAAATTCAGCCGCTTAGCTTGTCGCACTTCTTGCTTAAGCTGCATCATAAACTTCATGCGATTGGGCAAATGCGTTAGCGGGTCAAAATACGCTAAGTGCGTGAGTTGCGCTTCATTCTCTTTCTGGGCTGAAATATCGGCAAATACAGCGACAAAATAACGCACATCTCCAACGTCATCATAAATAGTGCTTATGGTGATATTTTGCGGAAAAATCGTGCCATTTTTACGCCGATTCCAAATTTCGCCATTCCATTTACCTTGAGTAAGCAAGGCATTCCAGAGTTTATCGAAAAAATCTTTATCATGCCGACCCGAACTAAAAATCCGAGGATTCTGGCCGAGTAACTCTTCCCTCACATAACCTGTGATCTCAAAAAATGCACCGTTAACGTCGGTAATATTGCCATGCCGGTCGGTCACAACCACACCTTCAACCGAGTTTTTAAACACATTGGTCGCCAGTGTCAGTTGTTCTTCAACTGCTTTATGCTTGGAGATGTTGCGAGTCATACCGATAACGCCCACGAGCTCACCCAGGGCATTGAGTGTTGGGAGTTTTAGCGTTTCTAACCAAAGATGATTTTTAGCTTCATTGCCGTCTAAACACTCAGCGACAATAATAGGCATGCCAGACTCGATAGCGAGCCTATCACCCTCTAGAAAAATATTCGCAATTTCAGCACCAAAGAGTTCGACATCGGATTTACCGACAATCTCACTTCGGGGCATTTCCCATGCTTTCTCGACGCTGCGATTACAGAGTGTGTAAATGCCAGCGGCATTTTTCATCCAAATATGTTCTTCAAAACTATCAATAAAGGTTTGTAAATCGACCGTATCGACACACGTTGGCGCACCTCGGCTTAATGCTTCGGCCGCACTGTGCTGGCTCAATATCTCGCCTAACTGGCGTTGAATGCTATCGCTGATAAGCTTTGCCAGCTGCAGCGTTTTCGAATCTACGCCGAGCGCCTCGTTGTGATAAAAACATAAAAAGCCAAAATTTGCCCCAGATGGCCAAGCGAGAGATAAACAAATCACGCTGCCGATTGCGCTACAAGTGTGCCAATCTGAGTGCTGCCGAGTATCCATAATTAACAGAGGCTCACGTACCTGCTCAGTTAGCTGTGATACAGATAATGCAGCCGTGATTTGATGACTGCCTAATCGGGGCAATGCTGAAATCGGCTCACTCAGGCTGGACAACTTAGCATTGCTTAGAGGGGAAATAGTAGATTTATCAATAATATCAAATGGATTTGGAACAACTTCTGATGGTGTGAGCATTGATGGCATCACAACGGACTGGCTTATCGCAGGCTGGGGGTTAGCCAAATGATTGCCACTTAGGTGGCTGAGTATTGCCTGTATTTCACTTTCAGCCGCAGAGTCTGAACTTAACATGCTGCTAAGTTCACCCGCAGCATTCCATGCTAATAACATTGCTTTACTGCTTGATATCTCAGCGACTAAATTTAAGTCACTCAACCAGTTATCCAGCTGTTGCTGCGTAATAGGTACATCTATCATCATCTTGCCAACTCAGATCTCGTTACTGCTCAATCGGCCTACAGCGAGAATACCGTAAGACCTTAAACACATGCCCAATATTGCTACAGAGGGAAAACGTTAACCAAGCAGTAAAATCTCATAAAATTTTACGTTTAACATCAAATCAATACATCTCAATTGGCACTAAGGTTAGATCTAAAACTTACTCCATCATATCCACCTTTTAGGGTGGTAGAGGTCAAACCATCAAAATTCACACTAACTTACTCACACTCAGCAGACTGCTTGCACGGGTAAATCCAACTAACATTGCATTTGCTACTTTAGCACAAAATTTTAGTGTCAGTATCGCGATAAGTTTATTGAGTAACAATTAGTTAGACTTAATCAATTAAGTCTTCCCCCGATAATTCAGCACTTTCTTAGCGAGAGAAAACCATCCCTAAAGACATATATCAGCAATAACAGAGTTTTGATTGACAAAAATGCTATCTTATTGTCTACAATGGAAATAATAAGGCTGAAAAACCAAGGATATTTATGCCCACTGACGTCGTATCAAGCCAAGCTACCCTGCTCAACAGTAAACAATTATATCGCATTTGCGAACTCGACCAATTAAGCACAGATTGCCAATCGACAGCAGAACTCACACCTCTCAATGATATTGTCGGCCAAGAACGCGCCCAGCAAGCGGTAGAGTTTGCAATGGGAATTAAAGAAAAGGGTTACAACATCTACGCCATAGGTCAGAACGGCCTCGGCAAACGGACCATGATGCTGCGTTACCTAAGCCGTCACGAGCCAAACGACCATACCCTGTACGATTGGTGCTATGTGGTTAATTTCGATGATACCCGTTGCCCTAAAGTACTGAAACTGAGCGCAGGGACTGGGCTTGAATTTAAAAAAGCCGTCGAAAAGTTGATGCTTAAACTTGTCAAAGCTATGCCTTTAGCCTTTGATAATGAAATGTATTATGCCCGCACCGAAAAACTCAAAAGCCAATTATCACAGAAACAAGAAGTCGCACTCACTGAATTAACCGAAGAAGCGAAACAAAAAGGCATCAGCCTCAGTTTAACCATGCAGGGCGACTATCAAATGGTAGCGCTCAATGGTGAAGAACCCCATGACGAAGCTTCATTCGAAGCATTGACAGAGACTGAACGTAGTCAATTTGAAAGTAATATCAATGGCCTAGAGGTTAAACTACGGGGTATTATTCGCCAAATCACTGAATGGGAAGAAGAATTCAGCGATAAGCAGCAAGAGCATGACGAACAAGTCGCCAAAGAAGTATTAATTCATTTTATTAAGCCACTCAAAGATAAGTTCAAGCATCAGCCAGAAGCGCGGACTTTCTTAACCGGTATGCAGGCGGATATCTTAGACAATTTAGATATCTTTTTAGAAGAAAGTGAAGAACAACTGGGCCTAGCCTACGCTTCCCTTGAAAAGAAAATGCCCCGCCGCTACCAAGTTAACGTTTTGGTCGCTCAAGGGACTCAAAAATTCCCTATTGTCGTAGAAGAAAGCCCAAGTTATCACAGCCTATTTGGTTATGTGGAAAACGCTACCTTCAGGGGGACAGTGTTCACCGACTTCTCACTTATCCGCTCTGGCAGTCTGCACAAAGCTAACGGCGGCGTGTTATTGATGGATGCGGTAAAAGTGTTAGAACGCCCTTACGTGTGGGACGGGTTAAAACGCGCCCTGCGTTCACGCAAACTCGATTTAAGTTCGCTGGAGCGGGAAGTGTCACTGTCGGGCACGATTTCATTGGCGCCTGAGCCTATCCCCTTAGATGTGAAAATTATTCTGTTTGGCGATCACGAAACTTATCAGCTGTTACAGCACTATGATCCTGACTTCAGTGAGTTATTCCGCGTTACCGCCGATTTTGAAGATGTGATGGACAGAACCTCAACTTCTGAGGCGCACTATGCCCGCTTTATTTCGAGCATAGTTCACGACAACAACATGCTACATTGCGACCGTGCGGCTATAGCACGCATCATCGAATACAGCTCGCGTGAGGCCGAAGATCAACAAAAACTGTCGCTACACTCAGCCAATATTGCCAACCTGCTGCGGGAATCAAACTACTGCGCTAAATCTTCGGGTAGCCAGCAAATTTTAGTGCCGCACGTTGAGCAAGCACTGCGAAATCAAGAGCAAAGAGTCTCGCGTCTGCACGACAACATAATGCAAAGCTTTACCAACGGCACGACCTTGATTAGCACTCAGGGCAAAGTGGTTGGGCAAATCAATGCCTTATCCGTAATCTCGACCTCAGATCATCAGTTTGGTATGCCCAATCGCATCACAGCAACCACAGCGTTTGGTAAGGGTGAAGTGATGGATATCGAGCACAGAGTCAAACTTGGAGGCCGGATCCATTCTAAGGGCGTGTTGATCTTAACCGCTTATTTAGCCTCAGTTTTAGGTAAGACGGCGCAAATCCCGCTCACCACTTACCTCACCTTCGAACAATCATACAGCGGTGTGGACGGTGACAGCGCCTCAATGGCCGAATGTTGCGCGATTATCTCGGCCATTAGCGAGCAAGCACTAAGGCAAGATATTGCCATCACAGGTTCGATGAACCAATTTGGTGAGGCTCAACCCATTGGCGGCGTGAATGAAAAAATTGAAGGCTTCTTCGATGTTTGTAAAATAAAAGGCCGTACACCGGAGCAAGGGGTGATTATTCCGGCCTCGAACATGGCCAACCTTATGCTGCGCAAAGACATTGTCGATGCAGTGGCACAGGGGGAATTCCATATTTGGGCTATTACCCATGTGACTCAAGCAATGGAATTACTGCTCGGTAAAACCGCAGGAAGTTTGCCGCAAACGGCCGCACCTAGCCAAGGGCAATATTCTCCCGAGAGCATTTTCGGCATCGCTCAGCAAAAACTCACCGCACTCAGATCCTTAGTTAAAGCGGATTAAATAAAAACGAGAGACAAACGAAAAGGGTTAGCACATGCTAACCCTTTCTTTATAAAGCTATTAAGCGAAATTACACTAAGCTTGTAAGCATTTCATCGCGGTAAGGAACAAGTTCAACGCCATCACGCACGCGAGCAACATAGTCAGGATTGGCAATGAATGGGCGACCAATAGCAATCAAATCAAACTTATTCGCCGCAATCGCTTCACTGGCGGTTTCAGCGCTGTAGCTTCCAACTCCCACTAAGGTTTTGCCATAGTGTGCGCGCACATAGCTTGAAGCTCTGCCACCAAGATAATCGAATTCCATGCTGTCATCGAAAATCCCAATATGCACAAAAGCGATATCGCGGGATTCCAGCTCAGGCAAGAAGTAATCGAACACTTCGCGGTCACGACTATCTGCCGCCATATTGAAATAAGCCCCTGGAGAAATCCGTAAACCGGTTCTGTCTTTGCCGATACGAGCCACAACAGCATCGACAACCTCAAGCGCAAAACGGGACATATTGGCAGGTGTTCCACCGTATTCATCGGTGCGGCGATTGCTGTCATGGTGTAAGAAAGTGTCAATCAAATAACCATTTGCACCGTGGATCTCAACACCATCAAAGCCAGCTTCAATGGCATTTTCCGCCGCTTTGGCGTAATCACGCACTAGGCCTTGAATATCCTCAAGTGTGGCGGGTTTTGGCGTGACATAAGTCAGTTCGCGCATTCTTGGCACGCTGCCTTCAATCTTCTGCGCTGATGCCGCAAGCACATCACCACCACCGAAAAAGTGTGGATGAGCAACACGGCCCGTATGCCATAACTGCACAAAAATCTTACCGCCATTGGCATGTACAGCATCGGTCACTTTACGCCAGCCAGCAATTTGCGCTTGAGTAAAAATACCAGGGGTATTGGGATAACCTTGAGCATCGGGACGAATAATCGTCGCCTCTGTGATGATCAAACCCGCTTCGGCGCGGCGTGCATAATAGGCAACCATATCATCGTTCGGCACTAAATCGGCATCCGCCATACAACGGGTTAAAGGTGCCATTAAGATACGATTATTTAAGGTAATAGTGTCATTAAGTGAGTAGGTATCGAACAGATTTACCAATGAATTTGGCGTGGTTTGTGTGGTCATTTTCTCAGTTCCATTCTTGAATATGCATTCAAGATATTATTATTTGAACGATCATTCAAGTTCATTTTTGAATGTTTGTTCAAATTTAGGTAGAATCTGGCCTAAGCGTTTCTATACAAGTGAATTAAATTCGATGCGTAATGCAGAGTTCGACCGAGAACAGGTACTTCGCGGCGCTATGGCCGCCTTCATGCACAAAGGTTATACCAAAACGAGCATGCAAGATCTTACTCAAGCCACGGGATTACATCCGGGGTCGATTTACTGTGCCTTCACCAATAAACGCGGGTTATTAATCGCGGCCATAGAGCAATATCAACTCGACAGAAACGAGCAATTCAACAATCTATTCGGCAATGGCGAGAATGTGCTGACTAATTTGAAAACCTACTTAGATCATCTCGTTATTGAATGTCTGAGTTGCGATAGCGCCCAAGCTTGCTTACTGACAAAAGCGTTAAATGAAATTGCAGAGCAAGATGTTGAGATCCGAGACATCATCAATCAATATCTACAATCTTGGCAGCAAGCACTCACACTACAATTTGCCACCGCAACGTTACAAGGACTCCTCCAAGGCGATCGCAGCAGCGAGCAAAGAGCCCAATATTTAATGATGGGAATTTATGGTTTAAGAACCTTCGCCCACACCCATCCTAATGCCGAAACCTTACAGTACCTTGCAGACCAATTGCTGGTAGAAGTCTGCCATTAAAGTGCGTTAATTTGTGGGACAGTAAATATCTGAATGACTAACCGAATATGATTAAGCGAACAAGCGCTAACATTAATAGAAATAGATGGATTGAATAGAGTTTTTGCAGAAAATGTCGGGACGATAATTTAGCAAAGTGAATTATTCGTCCCAAGAATGACGATTAGTTTAAAATGTTAACCTATATTAGCTTGAGCAAACACTCGCTCGCCTAATGAATTCAATATCTTACACTCACCTTCAAGTACAGCAATGATAGATTTTCCCTTGCGGAAACTTGCAGGTATCATCACACGCCCAGCTTCACTCACTGGCAAATTACCTAATACGGCGTTGTGCATAATTAACCCTACGGGCGCATCATAATATAAAACAGTTACAGTCGCTTGATTTGCTTGCATCACATTTAACTCACATTAAGCAGCATCTACTGCGTTATATTTACGTCGCAAGAGAGCTCCCTGTCCTCAACATTTTAAAATATCCAGGAAGATACTTTAAACATTTTAAATCAATTACTTAAGGTCTTATTCAAATTTTATGATTTTTTATTGGATACAATACTGTCTTATACTGTACACCTTGGGCTATTTAAGCACTTCGGCAAAAAGATGCCAATCTATTTCTATTATGTTAATCAATTACCCACTATCGATCACATATAAGACACAAATAAAGATGCGTTTTTATGCATTTTTTAGAGTAAATAACCTAAATTTGAGTTATCAGTAATCTACTTAGCTTTAAATCCCACTCGAAATCCGCCCCAATGTTTACCGTTTACAAAAATGGGCACCGACAAGTCGTGCATCACTTCGCCCGTATCGCGTTTATAAGTTTGCAATAGCACAGGTTCAGTATGGGCGCCGCAACGGATCCCTGTCGGATCATTAAACAAGCGTTTGGTTCGATTGTGCACCATATCAACCTCAACTTTGCCTGTCAGTGCTTGGCTAAAGCGTTTATTATGGGTCGGAAAATAACCTTTCCTATCAACGGCTCCCGCATAAATAATTTCGCTGTGTTTTGCCAGAATGGGCTCTTGAATCGTTGGAAAATGCTGATCGGTATAACGATCGAAAGCCGTGCTGTATTTCTGCGGCTGAGTATTGGTAATAGGTTGGTATTTAGGATTAAACAAATCAGCCTCGCTAAAACTGCCACTGGCTAAACCTTGTGCTAACTTGTCACCGCACGCTTTAGCGGCAACATTCGCCAATTGCAGAACCTGCTGATCGAAGGTTTGTGTATCCCATTTAGACAGCGCTTTAAAAATACCCTCAGTGGTCAAGGATAAAGTAAAGGCCTGCTCGGATACGCTATGACTCTGTTTACCCGTCGAATTTAACGAGTCACGAATTTGAGTCACCGAGCGGCTAATGTCGTTAGTAGTGCTGTTATATTGTTTGAGTGAATCTTCCATATCACCTAAGGCATGGGCCGATTGGGTCACAGAAGCCGAAATCTCAGTGAAGTGCGCGTCTAACTCGCCCATGGCGGCGACCACATCGGCTGTTTGCGTCACGACTCGTTCCATCAGCCCAGAAGTTTTATCCGTTTCACTGCGGATTTCTAATAGCATTTTGCCAATATCTTGGGTTGCACCCGCCGTTTTACCCGCAAGGCTGCGTACTTCGTCAGCCACTACCGCAAAACCTCGACCCTGCTCTCCCGCACGGGCCGCTTCGATAGCCGCATTTAAGGCCAACAGATTCGTTTGCTCGGCAACGGAGTTAATCACTTCGGTAATTTTTTGGATTTCTTCGGCTCTTGATTTAAGCGCCTGCACTTGCTCAGCGGCAGTATCAATATCCGTACTCAGTGAACGAATGGCCGCAACACCTTTCTGAGCTTGACTTCGTCCCTGCACGCTAACGCGCTCAGCCTCTTGAGCTTGGCCTAAAATATCGGCGGCATTATCGCCAAGTTGGGCCGTAGTGTGACTCAATTGCCCTGCAGCAACCGCAATGGCGCTGGCATGCTCGCCATTTGATTCAATTGATTTATTCAATAAATCAATAAAATGCGACACCTCAGCCGAACCGATAGCCATTTTGCTGGTTTGCACACTAATGTCGTGGGCGGGAATGCTTTGCTCTTGTAATGCCTTAATGTTTGCCTCATCGGTGTCGAGCTTAGCCTTAGATGCGCGCAAACACACCCACACCACTAAGCCACAGGCAAGAACGCCCAAGATCAACGCCTGCACAATACTAGGAAGATGCAGTCCCTCAAGTAATAAACTCCCCAGAGTGACCAGCGTGAAACTGATGAAAATTAAAATTTTGTGCTGTATTTCCATATACTTCCCGTAACTGCGCAAGGTAAAAATGAAAGGGAAATGCTAAGAGTCGAATCATTAGCCTTCGTTCAGCTGCTATCAATTACAGCGGCTATTGCTTACAACTGACGAGGGAGGGCTAACTATGATAGCGCTCAAGATTTATAGTTTTAGTCTATTTATCTGAATAAGCTAGATAATTTATCTCGCTAAATAAACAAAGTAGAAGTTAGCTATCATCAACAGTCTCACGAGCGTATGGCATTAGACATTAGTATTAATCTATCGCGATATAGTCCTAGCCTATCTAAAAGCTGATCTTCCTTGAGAAAACCAACTTTGCCCTGAAATGCGTGCCCCGTCGCCTTCTAGGTAATAAATCACATAGGGACGACTGCACTTATACCAAGAAAACTGCTAATATCGGCGCAATTTTTTTGAGCTAACGAGATCAAGATGGGCAGAGCATATCAAAACAAGAAAGAATCCATGGCGAAAACAGCCGGTCAAAAAACCCGCATTTATTCACGCTACGGTAAAGAGATTTACGTTGTCGCTAAGCAAGGCGGCGTTGAGCCCGATGGAAACTTATCACTGCGTCGCTTAATTGAACGCGCTAAGAAAGACCAAGTGCCCGCGCATGTTATTGAACGCGCAATTGAAAAAGCCAAAGGCGGCGGTGGTGAAGATTACGATACCGCCCGTTACGAAGGTTTTGGTCCTGGCAACTGCATGGTCATTGTTGACTGCTTAACCGATAACGTAAAACGTACCTTCACCGAAGTGCGTCAAGCCTTCGTGAAAAACGATGCCAAACTCGGCGGCCCAGGTACAGTTGGCCACATGTTTGATCATCAAGCCGTGTTCGTGTTTGCGGGTGATGACGAAGATGCGATTTTAGAACTGCTGATGATGGCTGACGTTGATGTAAGCGATGTTGAGCTTGAAGATGGCTTAATCACAGTATACGCGCCACACACTGAATACTTTAAAGTCAAAACTGCGCTGACCGAAGCGATGCCAGAGGTTAACTTTGAATTTGACAATATCACCTTCGTACCGCAGGACATGACTAAAGTTGAAGGTGAAGATGTCGTTATGTTTGAAAAGTTTATTGCCGCACTTGAAGATTGTGACGACGTACAAAACGTCTATCACAATGCGGAAATTGATGACTAGACGTTTCTTTCGCCTGAAACAAAAACGCAGCTAATAGCTGCGTTTTTTATTTATAGATCAAAATATTAAGCTTCAATAAAGCAGCCATGAAACCCTAGTGGCAATACCCTGTTCATTTGAGCCGAAGCGATGGGGCCCGCACTGATATCACTGGCACGAAACAAAGACAAACCAGACTGTGCATTATGGTAATCGAGCCAAGTCATCAGTAAATAGGCTTCGTGCTGCTCAGTGGCGGGGATATAGAGCGGCTCTTCGGCAATTTTGCCTTTGCCAAGATAAAACTCGCTATAGCTCGCGTCGCCAAGTGTATCCGCACTGTGCTTGCTGCTGTCTTTTGCATTATGAATACAATACAGAGTGTTACTTAGCCCTGATTCAGATTCGGCTTCTGCTTCATATTTAAAGTTAGAGCTGGAGCCAGAGTTAACAGCTGAATCTGATCTTGCTCCAACGCCAAATAACGGAGCAAACGCCGAAGCCCCGCCTGTTTTCTCTGCAAACGTTTTTTCACCGCTAGTTTGTTTTTTACCCATAATGTGCTGCGAAAACTGGGGAAACTCCATCATCACGCCGCTGCGCTTAATACGTGCAGAGGAAGACAAGGTCTCCGCAAACTGCGTTTTGCTAGCTAGTGTAAATGCTGCTGTAAGTGGTGCTGTGAGCGGTACTGTAATTGTCACTAACTCGGCGTGGGGTGTTTTTGTTTTACGCTCCCCCGTCAGTAACCCCTTCATCCCTTGGGTTAAAATAGCTGAATTGGGATAGAGGCAAAGCTGCACAGAAAGTTCGTCATTCTTCTCAATGGCTTGACCAAAGTGAAACACAAATCCTGCAGGCAGTTGGTGTAACTGGCGCACGCTAAAATCGGCTTTGTCGATAACCAGTAATTGCGATGGCAATTCGGGGCGCCATTTAAAGGCATCAACATAGGTTTCGCCCTCTTCATACACGCAGGATGAAATGTAAAACACCAGCTTATTCTCACTCTGCGCGAAGGCATGTAAATAGCTAGCTTGAGGTAATTCAATCACTTCCATTCTGGCAATGCTGTCATCGGCTGCCACTTGATACACAAGTAATTGCTTATCACCACCGACATACCAGACGCCAAAATTCCATAGTCCACCTTGTCCGTCATCGAGTGGGTGAGCAGAAAAGGGCAAGCCCTTAAATTTGTCACCAAAGCTTTTCACGCCAAGCGTGGTTAAGGTCTGAGCATCAAGTCGATAGGGTGAACCCGCCTCCCATAAAGCGAGCAACTCGCCGTGGCGCGGCAATAAACTAGTATTGGCCACATTCAAATCGTCGTTATTTCGAATAGGTAAAGCATTGGGGATCACTGTGCCTGCAGTCGTGTACTTAAACGCGCCAGCGGCCTCTTCCACTTTAAACTTCTTTGTTTGGATAAACTTAGCCTGATGCTGAATTTGCCTATTGCTCACACTAAACTGTTGCACCATGCCATCGCCATCGAACCAATGCTGATATGCCTTACCTGCCCGAGACATTTTCGCTGGCCCATTACGATATAGATTCCCACTCAACTGCGCTGGCCACTCACCCGAAACCTGCATAGTGAGTGGCGGATAGTCGCCTTCAGCACCACTAAATCCAATCGCCCAAGGCTCACGTGCGACCGTTTGTGCGCTATCCAGCGCCAATAACTTATCCACTGAACTGGCCCAAACAGCGGTCGTCATTAGGACGGCTGAGCCTGCTAGAAATTGACGTCTATCCATGGTGCAGCCCCCCTCTTAGCGAATATGTATGGTGATTTGAGTATCGGCCTGCAAACTAAAGCTGGCGTCTTTAAAGCTCGCAGGCCCAAAACTGCCGGCGTTATTGCTAAAGCCATAGCCTTCACTCGGCACACCTAACATATTGGTATCTAAGCTGTCATTACCGTTTTCATCGTGAAAGACCTTGACCGCATATTGGCCATCGGCGAGATCGCTAAATACCAGCCTGTGATCTGTTTTAGTAACGGGCTTTATCATAGATGCGCAGGGATTGTGGCCTGCGGCGTAATCCTCGGCATTGGCATAAAGCTCCACCATCAAGGCGCCGGTTTGTACTTGAATATTATCGATATCCACAGTCAAGGTATGTGTCTGGCTGCCTGTGGACATGTAGCCTGCCGACATACTTCCTGCAGACAAGAGTAAGCAAGCTAAACCTGCGCCCCAAATCGCTGATAACGTCCTTTTCGTCTTATTAGCTTGGGAAAACTGTGTTTTTGTCATAGCCGAGTTCACGTGTTTCATGTCTTACTCCTGTTATTTGCGCTCATAAGTAACTGCGATGGAGTTAGCTTAAAAAATCACAGGACGAAAAACAGGTGCCAAAAGTCATGAAACAAAATGATAACAACATGACTTTTGGCATAGTGACATCTGGCGGTGATACCTTAGAATGGTCGGCAGAATTGGATTAAGGAATAGTCATTCGTGCTAGAAAATCGATTAGCGAAAGAAGAAAACATGTTGATTGCTGCAGGAGTGCTAACTTGGGCATTAGTCGCTTGGGTTGGGATAAACCAAGCCGCATTACATACATGGCAAGGCATACTCAATGCAACGCTTTATGGGCTGTATTTAGTGCAATTTATACTGATAGCTACCGATAAAGTTGCGCATAATAATATTCGACTTCGCCGCATAACCACGCTAGCAATGCCCTTGATCGTACTGAGCTTATTACTCACAGCAAACAACGCATTACTGCCTATCCTCTTCGTCATTTGGGCGTCACTGTTGCCTGAGTTTTTTAGTCGTCGCCAAGCCATTTCACAGCTAGTGTTGGTCAATGTTGTTTATTACCTACTGCAGCAATGGCAACTGCATGAACAAAGCAATGTGTTCAATATTTTAATTTATCTTGGTTTTCAATTCTTTGCCTACAGCAGTAGCCAAGCAAGGCTTTCTGAACGTAAATCACGTTTGATACAAGAACAGCTAAACCAACAGCTTATTGCCACTCGCGCCCTACTGAGCCAAGCCAGCGAACAGCAAGAAAGATTAAGGATATCACGCGATTTGCACGACATTCTCGGCCACCAACTCACAGCACTCTCTCTGCAATTAGAAGTACTGAGCCATACAGCGCCCGAGGAGCTCAAACCTCAAGTTAACCAAAGTAAATCCTTAGCTAAAGAGCTACTTGAAAGTATTCGCGCCGTCGTCAGGGCGCAAAGAGTGCAAGTCGGATTGGATTTAGTCCCCCCTCTTGAGGCGTTGATGACCCGCTTATCCGGCGTGACTCTTAACTGCAAAGGGATGAAGCCACTGCAATCAGCCGAACTGACTCAGGCACTACTATTAGTGCTGCAGGAAGGCATCAGCAACGCCGTACGTCACGGCAAGGCGAATCAACTGCAACTGAGCATGGAAGACTCCCAAAACGCATTGGTATTGCAACTGAGCGACAACGGCATGGGGCTTACACGGGGAACCGCACGAAACGTATCAGCTAAAAACGGCACAGGGCTAAACGGTACAGGACAGTTCGGTACTAGGCAGTTCGGTACTAGGCAGTTCGGTACTAGGCAGTTCGGTACTGGGCAGTTCGGTACTGGGCTCGGCGGCATGCAGGAAAGGCTACAACCCTTTAATGGCACCTTGGAGTTAAGGGCAAATGACTCGGCATCCGGTTGCCAACTCACCCTCACACTCCCAGTACTCGCTTAACTTTTTATTAAAAAAATCTTTGGAATCGCTATGGATACGCAAAACAACATCATCAGTGTCGGTTTAGTGGAAGATCAGCAATTGGTTCGCCAAGGGATCGCTAGCCTGCTCGCTATTTCCGACAACATTCGCGTGTTATGGCAAGCCGAAGACGGCCAAGATGCACTCAAAATGCTTGCCAGCAATCCCGTCGATGTACTGCTCAGTGATATCCGTATGCCAAATCTTGATGGTATCGCCATGCTCAAACAGATACGCCAGAGTGCCAATAGTTTACCTATCATCATGTTAACCACCTTCGATGACAGTGAGTTATTCCTCAATAGTTTGCAGGCGGGCGCCAATGGCTTTTTGCTCAAGGATGTGTCACTCGACAAGTTACTATGCGCTATAGAAACCGTCGCTAAAGGCGGCTACTTGATTGAGCCTTCGGTGCTCAAACAGATGAGTGAGCCTAAGCCCACACCTAACATTGTGGTAACTAGAAATGAATTATTGTCGGAACGGGAGCGGGAAATTCTCAGTTTTATGGCGGGTGGCTTCTCCAATAAGGAAATCGCCAATGCGGTATTTTTAGCCGAGGGTACAGTAAAGAATCATGTCTCTAACATACTCACTAAACTCGATTGCCGAGACCGTACCCAAGCTGTGCTCAAGGGATTGCAACTGGCATTGATCTAACCTAATAGCATTCTGCAAAAGACAATTGCCAACAAAAAGGGCCATTTAAGGCCCTTTTGTGCTCATCTAAAGCGATGAGTTATGACTAAAACCTAACGAAGATCCATCTCTTGGATAATTTCATGGGCAATAGCTGGCGTTGTACAGCTCGGGGTTTCATGCAAATCCGCTTTTAGCTGACCTTTACGGTGCTTAAGTGCTGCATCTAATTTTTTCGATGCGGCTTTGATTGCTGGGTACATAACCTCATCGGTACCTGAAGCAGAAATACGGCTTCCTTCATAATTCGTACGAAGCTCAACCTGATACTCGCCATGCTCTTTCGCAATAATAATGTCCAGTGCGATCAGAGAGGGGAAATGGGTGGCGATTTTTGCAAATTTTTCGTTAACATCTTCTCTAATAGAATCAGTAACATCGACGTGGTGACCAGAAATATTTATTTTCATAGGTTGTCCCTTTTAGTGTCATTACTTTTATTTTTGCTTCACTAATAGAGCTTGGGGCATGCAGAATAAAACACAAGGGTTATTGGCAAATATTTCGGCCAACTCAGGTATTAGCATCTCCTAAATGTGACCGCCATCAAGAAGTTAAAAATAAAACAGCGAGAAAAACATGATTAAGTGATTGATTTATAAACAGGCATTAATAATAAATCAATCACAAAATGCAATACGACATAAGGTAAATACGCTTAATATTTACGTTGCACACTCTGCTGCCAAAACTGTTGGGACAAATGATGCGTCTTGGTCGATAAACGCGACACTTGATCACCCCGCGCCGCCGCATCGAGCGTCTGCTCTAAACTCTGCTGAGCCAAATCGCTGATCACATGGATAGCTCGGCTAATTTCTGCGGCCACCGAAGTCTGCTGCGTCATCGCCGCCGCATTATCATCACTCAAAGAATTAATTCGCGAAATAGATGAAAGCAACTCGCCAAAAGCCACACTCGCATCTTGCGCTAAGCTTACCGAACGTTTTACCTGTTCCTGCCCTGCCATCATGGTCGAGGTTGCCCTTTGAGTGCTTTCCCTAAAACGACTAACAATTAACTCAATTTGTGAGGTTGATTGGCTAGTACGGCTCGATAATTGTCTGACCTCATCGGCCACCACGGCAAAACCACGACCACTCTCCCCTGCCCGTGCCGCTTCAATTGCCGCATTTAAGGCTAATAAGTTAGTTTGGTCGGCAATGGCACGTATGACTTCGAGCACTTGGTGAATCGCACTGCTATCTTGTTCAATAGCTTGTACAACATCGGAAAAGTGGCTCACTTGCACACTTAACTGGTGTATCGCATCAATAACCGTTTCTAAACGTGAATGACCGCGTTGAGCCGCCTCATGGCTCGACACCATTTCCGAGGCAGTGCGATGAATGTTTCCCGTTACTTCAGCAAAACTGGCACTCATCTGCTCCATCGCGGTCGCAGCTTGCGTGGTTTGTTCACTCTGACTATCGGCATGCTCCCAAGTGTTTGTAATGGTTTGTTTAAGGCTGACACTTTGTGCTTGGATCTCACTGGCAGAATCAGCCATACGGCCAACAACGCCACCAATTTCAGTGATCAAAAAACGTAGGGCGAGGTCTAATTTACCGATCTCATCTTGGCGGCCGGTGTACACGCCCGTAGCGACGGGATCGTCAATAATGTTGGTTGCCATAGACACAAGCTTTTGCAGCGGCTGCATCAGGTAATACCATGCTAGGCACGCAAGACTCATTCCCACCATCGCGGCAACTATGGGGGAATAACTGGCAATCATCGCCGTAGCCGTAATCGAAACCAACATGGCCAGCAGTATTTTACCACTGAAACCTAACCTATCTTTACGCAATACTTTAGGTTGCTTGCCTTGATTAATATCACTGTAAATACTCTCAGCGGCTTTAATCTGCTCAGGGGTGGCTTGGCGACGAACAGATTGATACTCATGAACTTTACCATCTTCATACACTGGCGCGACGTAGGCATTCACCCAATAATAGCCGCCCGTTTTGGTGCGATTTTTAACTATCCCCATCCAAGGTTTGCCCTGCTTAATTCGCTCCCAGAGGATCTTAAATGCAGCCGCAGGCATATCTTGATGGCGCACTATATTATGTGGATTCCCTTGCAACTCAGCAACACTAAACCCACTGATCTGCGAAAAGGTCTGATTCACATATTTAATGTTTCCCTTCAGATCCGTCGTTGATAGTAAAATCGCATTATCTGACAGGTGTGTTTCACCATTTGTAGAATTTTTATGCATAGGGTTATCAGGCTAGGTCTCGGTAAAAAAGATAACGCATTCTGCCAAAACCGTCGCCTATCAAAATTGATAAAGCTCACATTGGCAGCATAAAAATTAACCTAATGCTAAACAAGCAGTAACCGCTAAACACATATCAACAAATAAAAACAAACAATTGTGACAGAGCGCTCGTTACGCTACATACGTTAAACTCGCCACCCTACACTCGCTAAAGCAGATCAGCTTAAGATCACAGATTCACATTCGAATCTAAATGATATCGTTTATCATTTGAATTAACTAAGTTATACTTCTCGCGGTTAGCTATCTACTGCTATAGAAATGCATTCGTTGTTAAGCCAAAAAGCTCAAGCACACTTTGCAGAATCAACAGTAACGGATAGCCATAACAGACCCATATTGGCTCGAAATGAGAAGTGGCACTTATGTCTAATACACCCGCGTTTGAAACCTCAACGCAATCTTCTACAACTCAAATGCGCTCGTTCTCGCTGATTTCGCGGGGAATTGTGCAATGGTTTAAGCAAGAGCAATCGCAGTTTGCCTTCAAAGTCTTTGCCCGTGCGAGTGCCGCTCTAGTGGCGGGTTATGTTGCGGCAGCAACCTTGGCTTGCCTGCTGACATTAGTGCTACCTATGCCGCGCTTTGAAAGCACGATAACGGCCAATATGTTAGCTTTCCTGTTTTATGCCATCGCTATTATTTATGCCTTTTGTGTGCGTAAAACCTGGCATGCGTGGCGAGATTTAGGCTTAGTGAGTTTGTTATGTTTTGGATTGATCAAGGTATGTGGGCAATAAGATGAAAGAGACATTTTTTAGAACTTTATCTTGGCTACATACCTGGGCAGGCTTGCTGGTATGTTGGGTATTATTGTTGATCTTTTTTGCGGGTAGCTTGAGTTATTTTCGCCATGAGATCAGCCTTTGGAATGAACCCGAATTACACAAAGGGGTTTATCAAGACTACCGAGCCGATACACTCGAAAACCAATTAGATAAAGGGCAAAGTTACATAGAAGCGCATTCGCCGGCAACAGCGCAGCGCTGGATGATAGGTTTTCCAACTGAACGAACCCCCTTTCAAAGCGTTAGCTGGCAACTGCCACCAGAAAAAGGTCAGCGTCGTGGCAAGACTGAAGAACATGTAGCCTTAGCAGATGGCAGCGGCATGATCTCAGAAGTGCGTGAGAGTCGCGGCGGTGATTTCTTCTATCGTCTGCACTTTGACTTGCACTATATGTCCGCTATTACAGCGCGTTATATCGTCGGCATTTGCACTATGTTTATGCTGATCGCCCTTATCAGTGGCATAGTGATCCACAAACGGATCTTCAAAGATTTGTTCAGTTTTAGACGGGATAAAGGCGCTCGCTCTTGGCTAGACGCGCACAATGTGAGCTCTGTCATCGCCCTGCCCTACCATTTGATGATCACTTATACAGGGCTTATTACCCTAATGCTTATCTATATCCCATGGACGGTTAATACCGCCTATTCGGGTGATAACCAAGCTTTTTTAAAAGAACTTAATCCCGCCAGACAAACCGAGAAAGCCGCGGGGATTAGTGCGCCACAGGTGCAACTGAGCCAATTACTACCTCAAGTGAAAGCCGCATGGGGCGATGCGCCAATTAAGCAAGTGATAGTGTCATACCCTAAAGATCAAAATAGCCAAGTGACCTTTTACCAAAACACAGGTAAAGATGTGACCGATGAAGCCAATATTTTGATATTCAACGGGGTAAATGGTGAGCTTAAATATGCCAGCCCGCACGAAGCCTCAGGAGCCTCCGCGACTTACGATACTATGATGTCGCTGCACACGGCACGTTTTGCCGCCCCGCTGCTAAGATTTTTATTCTTTTTCTGCGGTTTATTAGGCTGCGCTATGATCGCGACAGGCACTTTGATGTGGGCCATTCGTCTACGTCAAAAACAGCAAAAATTGATCGATAAAGGCGAGAAACCAAGCTTTGGATTACGTTTAGTTGAAGGGTTAAACTTCATGTTTATCTTAGGACTACCCTTAGGCACTGTAGCCTTCTTTTACGCCAATCGTCTCTTACCGACAAGTTTTGCAAGCCGCTCTGAATGGGAAGTTCACAGTTTCTTTATCGCGTTAGCGGCAATGGGAGTTTGGGCTTTCTTGGGTCGTTCACGTCGCCAGTGGCAAACCGCATTACGACTCACAGGGACCTTGTGCTGTGCGCTGCCCGTGCTCAATGCCTTCACATCACCAAGCAATATCATCGACAATATCCAATCCCATCAATGGGCTTTAGTCGGATTTGACGTGCTCGCAGTGCTACTTGGTGGCGCTATGCTATTTGCCAGTAAAAGAGTGACTTTGATTGCTAAGGCCCCCACTAAACGCCCAGCAAAAACAAAAAATGCACGTAGAAGCGAATCCCAAACATCCCTTGCCAGCGACCTTAGTTCGTCACCTTCATTGGAGGAAGCCAAATCATGATGCCAGAATTTATTCCCCTACTTGGGATCTTAGGTTTGAGTTATCTTTCCCTCGCCCTGTTTGCCTTAGCTAAATTTGGTCACTTCAAGGATGTGTTCAATCGTCCACCAGCACAATGGCAAAGTCGTTTACTAACCTTGTTTGCTTGGTTACTACTAGCATTTAGCTTAAGTGCCTGCGCGAGCGATCAAGGCTGGGCCTACGGGAGCATTTTGTTTATGGGAATAATTTCCCTCGCGGCAATGCTGGTCATCCTAACGTTAAGCTACAGCCCGCGCCATTTACCGATAGGAATCGTCACTGGCAGCGTGCTCACTGGCACTCTATTACTGAGTGCTGGGATCTAATGTCCAGCTAACACTGGCATGGCGATCATGGCTAAGTGAGCACCGCTAGGCTATAGTGCCCTGATGTCCTTCAGATAGGAGAAAATAATGGGCTTTAACTTAACGGTTAACTGGCAAACCTCGCCCGCCGAAGAAGGCGAATTTTGTCGAGACCACAGTATTACCTTTGGCAGCGGCCAGACGATTCAAGCCTCGTCGGCACCGGAATACAAAGGCAATGGGCAAAATGTCAATCCAGAGGAAAGCCTGTTGGCTGCATTATCCTCATGCCATATGTTGACCTTTCTAGCAATTGCGCATCTTAAGCGCTTACCTGTAACCTCCTATGTGGATAATGCCACTGCAGAGCTGGGTAAAAACGAGGCGGCAAGTTGGCCGTGACAAAGATGGTGCTCAATCCTAAGGTCATTTTCGCTGAAGGGGTCGAAGTCAGCCAAGAAACCCTTGAGAAAATTCACGAGAAAGCACATGCAAATTGCTTTATCGCTAATAGTTTAGCAACAGATATTCAAATCAAGTTTTAGGATTTGAGCAGATCTTTATGGCCCGCTGATGGTTTTCCTAAGCGGGCTTTTTATTGCCACACCGTAACTCAATACCTGTCTGAATCATTGCTATCATCGAATTATCCGCACCACCTAACCATCCACAGAGTCTAATTTTTCACCATTATTCAGCTCAGGTCCAGCTTTTAAACAGTACGATATAAGCCAATCTTAGCTTGGTATCATCTGTTGGAGTTAAAAGATGCACATTCAACCACTGCGAAATTCCCCGTCTGTCAGCCCACAAAAAAATGTCTCCACTGCTGAATTTGCACAAGTTAACAATCCAGTTCAAACCAGCGCACCCGCGTCAACTGATACAGTAACGCTTTCTAGCGATGCAAAACAATTGGCGGCGAATGCGCAAAAACCAGCAGAAATGCCAGCTCTGAGGGATAACATAGAAACCTTAGTCGAATTGAAACACGCGAAGATGAAGTATCAAGTGATCGCCGACATGACCAATTTAGCGACAGGAACGAGCCAAGGGATTTCAGCGCCAACGGCCTATTATCTAAGCCATAACGAAGACGCGAGAGCAATGACAGTTAATCACCTTGCCCAACAACAGCAAGTGAACACTATGCAAACCTATGCGGAAACAAGTAAAAATGGGAATAGAAGTATTAATGAATGGGCATAAAAATGGGTGTTGTCTCGGGAACCAAGAGACAACACCCTAACTTTGTACGCGGACATGCTAGCCGAGATACCTTAAATTTCGGTTAAATACTGAATTTAAATATCAATTACTTAGCTTTAATATCCTGTGCCATACCTTTTACAGGCAAAGGTTGCACTTTTAAGGCTGGGATTGGCTGTTTAACCAACTCATCCTTTAAATAACTTATTGCAGCCTCAAGCTGCGCATCTTTGCCATTAAAGGTAGCGAAAGGTAAGTTATCGACTTCAATATCCGGCGTCACGCCATGGCCTTCAAGCACCCAGCGGCCATCCATTGCATACTGTGGATACTCGGCCACCCGCACCATCCCTTTATCGGTCAACGCATTTCGCCCAGATAACCACACCCCCGCCCCTGCCGTTTGCTTACCAATTAAGGGCGCAATACCGAGCGCTTTAATCCCAGCGGAGAAGGTTTCGCCGTCGGAATAGGTCAGTTCATCGGTTAACACCACTAAATGACCGCGGAAGGTTTGCTGCATATTGGTGTTTGGCGTGCCGTGGGTGGGTTGCCAAAACGCCCAAGCGCGGCGCAATAACTTCTCGATAATCCAACTGTCAATATTGCCACCGCGGTTACGGCGAACATCGATAATCAAACCCTCTTTATCGTAGTTGGCATAAAACTCACGGGCGAAACTTTCAATATCGCCGCCGCCCATGGCATATAAGTGCAAATAACCCATCTTGCCCTGACTTGTATCCTCGACCACTGCCGCATTATGGCTCACCCAATCTAAGTAACGTAATTGACTGTCCACCACAGCGCTAACGGGCATGACGATAGTTTTATGGGTTTGGCTACCACGCTTAAGCTGTAGTAATACTTGCTTATCCTGTTGATTGCGTAAAAGACGCGTGACGTCAGCCACATTCGCCACTGGCGTGCCATTGATAGCCAGCAGCATATCGCCTTCTTTAGCATCGACTTCGATACGATTTAACGGTGAAGCATTAGCCGGTAACTCAGGATCGTTACTGTAAATGTGCGCAATTTTAACGCCATCTGCCGTTTGTTGTAGACGCGCGCCAAGGCTTGCCGCTTTAGCCGCATCGGGATCTTTAGGCAAATCACCACCGCGCACCTGTGAGTGCAAAGAATCTAACTCGCCCATCATTTGCATGAAGATGTCATTCAGTTCGTTACGATCGGTCAGGCGGTCGAGCAAAGGCTGATACTTAGCCTTAGTGGCTTGCCAATCGAGGCCGCGCATTTTCTTGTCGAAGAAAGATTCTCGGTGCATTAACCAAGCGTCTTCAAACATTTGCTGCCATTCAAGCTGGGGAGAAATCGCTAACTGCCATTGTTCCGTTTGCACTTTGGCATTATCCGTATCACCTAATTTATCGCCGCCGTCCACAATCAGGAGTGATTTATCATTACAGTGCTTGCGTAGCATCAGCTTCTTACCATCGGCAGAAACCTCATATTGACCAATATCCTCGGCAAAAACCTCGGCTTTGGGGCTTAATCGGTCAAATTTAATAGTCATTAAATTAGGTGCAACATCGTCATCAATGGCTTGATCAAGCAAATAAAGTCTATCATCGACAACGCGCAGCTTACTGTAATTGCCTGAATCGACAGGCACTTGCCATAAACGCTGAGAGATCCCCGCCCAATCGATTTTCACTGGACTCGGTTTATCCTTAGCATCGGTTTTTTCAACTTGATTCGATTCGAGTTCATTGGGTTTACTAAAGGGGAATTTGGCATTTTTGACCAGTGCAATGGCAAAAATTTGGCTGCGTTTATCAAACACTGGGCCCATATTTCTATCGCCCCAAGGTGAACTTGGTGTTGCGCTGAATTGGCGATTCGATAGGAAATATAGCCACTGGCCGTCACTGCTAAAGCTTGGCGAATAGGACTCGTATTTGTCGCTTGTGAGCGTCTCGGCCTTATTTTCATCAACAGAATACAGGACGATTTGCGGACGTTGTTTACCGATTTCCGACTTAGTTAATGCAATAAAACGGCTGTCACTGGACCAGCGGATATCGGCGTAAGGCCCAAGTCCCTCACCGTTAGTGATGATTTTTTGATTGGTATTTTTCTTTAAGTCGAGCAGCCACACGTTACCATCGTTATCGTCATGGGCGATAAATCGACCGTCACTGGACAAATTAAGACTCATTCTTAAAGTATGGCCGTCTTTGGTTAACTGTTTAGCGCCACTGCTGCCATCAGCAGGGAATTGCCAAATTTCCTGCTGACCTGTCATGTCGCTAATCGCATAAACCGACTTGCCATCTTGGCTCAACACCGCTTCCCTAACGCGATAAGTACCCGGCAGTGCAACTTGAACTAAACGCGAACCATCAATACCCGCGATTGCCACGTGGCTGCGGGCGGTGATCACCACTTTATCGCCAGCGGGGGCCAAATTAGTTGAAGAAGCGTAATCCATAGGATCTGTCACCCAATGCTCACGGCGCTCGGCAAAATCGGAAGTGAGTTCAATATTGAGTAACGAGTCTTTAGCGGCCGCAATATCAAACACATGGATATCCGCACCTAACTGGAATACCACTTTGCCTTGGTCCATCCGGGCACCGCGGACTTGCCAATCTTTAAATTGGGTTAACTGTTTTGCATCTGAACCATCGAGCGCACTCGACCAGAGGTTGTCGTTGCCATCGCTGTCGCTAATAAAATAGAGTCTGTCCTGCCATAGCATAGGTTGGCGCACTGAGCCGTCGTGTTGGCCGCTGAGCAACTGTGCTTCGGTTTTGCTGCCGAGTTTAAAGCGCCATAATTCACCTTTTGCACCGCCACGGTACACTTTGGCATTATCGCCAGTCACTTGCAGACCAAAGCGGGTGAAGTACACGTATTCGTTGCGATCATCAATCACACCTTCAACGGCATCGGCTAAGGGTAAATCTGTGGTGGTGAGGGTTTGAGGATCGACGCTGCGCAGCATCCAATTATTAGCAGGACCAAAGCCCGTGTCGGTGGAATATAAAATATCACCTTTGGCAGTCCAACCCTGAACTCGTACACGGCTATTCTCAAAACTCACCCGTTTAGCCACACCGCCCGTAATGGGGATCACATACACTTCGCTCGCGCCTTCATAGTTGGCAACATAAGCAACCCACTTACCGTCGGCCGAAATAGTCGCCCCTAGCTCTTCTGCGGGTAAACTCGTTAAGCGAGTAGCCGCTTTTTGACCTAAGGTCTGAGTCCATAAATCCCCTTCTGCAGTAAAGACTAAGGTTTGATTGTGCAACGCTGGCGCGCGGTAATACCCTTGATTGCTCACCGCATCGGCAGCGATGGTTTGGAACGCTGTTAATGTGCCTAGGGCAAGCATGCAGCAGGCAACGGAATGGCGAAGTTTCATGTATTGTCTCTATCCTATTATTATGTTCAGCGATGGGCTTTTAATAATGCGCTTGAAGCAAACTTTAAATCTGATAATGATTCCCACAAACTAGCAGAATTTGATAGGAAGTTCAGTAACGTCAATAGAGAGAAGTTTTAGCAAATGTGTCGCCAAGGCGATACCGAAAGGACCAATGAATACAATTGAAACTAGCGACTAAAACTGATGAAAGGCCATTGAATTAAACCGCCTTAGATGAAAATGACGGCATATAATTAAAAAAACTTAAAATATTAAAAATCAGAAACATATAGAATGTTGGTAGGATAATTTTGCTGACTCATGTTTGATTGCTTCGCAATAGAGAGTAACTGCCACTTATGAATAACCTTGGTAATTTCTCCGTTGTCCTTCAACGCATTAATCGCAATATTGAACTGAGCAAGCTGTAAAGGTGTCATGCTCATTTTACTTAGCATTAGATGGATATGACTTTTGTCTAACACTAATGTTAATGGAACTAACTTAATATTCTGATACTGGCTAGCAATGTAGGGAACCGCCATCGCATCGCCCAAAATTATATCGCCTCTACCATAGGTAAGCATTTGCACTGATTTACTTGCATCAGGACTTAAAACGAGCAAATACTCCCGTTCTAGTTGGTATTGGAGTCTATGGTAATCAGCGCCATACCAACCACTAGAAGGAACAAGCAATCGTAATTTTCGAGTAAAAATATCCGCCCAACTCTCAACATTAATCAGATCTTTTTGTTCATCAAGTACAAAAAAACGTACTTCTTCATCTCGATAATCCACAGTGAACAATGCATATGCTTGCCGTGCATCTGTCATCGTTGCTCCCATCATCACATCTAACTCCCCAGTTTTTAGCATCTGATGGGATCGTTTGGCTGGCACATTGATAAAACTCACTTCACACCCAAGGTAAAGTGCAAATGCCCGCATAAGATCAACATCGAGTCCATGGGCTTGTCCCTTAGGATCTTGCCAGGCATACGGAGGCCAGTTGTTGTAACCAACTCGGATAGTGTTAGTGCAAGGCAAAAGTTTCTCGGCTTGCGATACCCCATGGGTTAGCAAGATAAACATAAACAAGTAAGAGACACTTTTAAACCAAAGCATAAGCTAAAGACCTCTCAAGTTATGTGCGGCAACGGGTGAAGGAAGAAGCGTGACAACTTAAAGACTGGCTTATAGCTTAGTAAGCATAGTTGGCACCTAAGATGGGCGCCATTGTTCCCAATGAGATTCATTACGTCATCTTCAAATTCGAGACATGTAAAAGGGAGCCCAGCTCCCTTTTACAATTTAAAATATGACCGCTTGACTAAAAGCAATAAAACATTAAACCAATACTTTAAATAGATGTGCTTTTAATTTGATAAAATCAGGTGCTAATTCCGCCGATAAGATAGGCTTACTCGCAACAGCTTCAAGCTCGGGCGGCAAGGGTAAGTTAAGCGTTAACTCCCTATCCACAACATCCTTAAACTTAGCGGGATGCGCCGTCCCCAAAAATATGCCCACTTCATCGGGCACTAAAGTTAAAGATAAGGCCTTAGCCGCAATCGCCGCATGGGGCTCAGACACATAACCTTGAGCGTGTAACTCGGCCAGCGCCTGTGACGTTTGTTCCTCCGATAATCGAATACCCACTAAGCTACTCAGTGGCCAGCCTAATTTCTCACAAATGGCTTCCACACGCGGCCAGTTACTGGGTTCACTCACATCCATGGCATTGGACATAGTCGCTTGAGTCGAATTGGGCTGCCATTGGCCATTGTCTAAATAACGCGGCACAGTATCGTTGGCATTGGTTGCGGCGATAAAGCGTTTAACCGGTAATCCCATGGCTTTAGCGAATAAACCTGCGGTCAAGTTACCAAAGTTACCACTTGGCACCGAAATCACAGGATCGGCTTCATGCCGTTGTTTAGATTGGGCAACGGCTTCAAAGTAATAACAAATTTGCGCGAGTAAGCGGCTGATGTTGATAGAATTTGCCGAGTTTAAGCTCAAACCATCGCGTACTTCAGGATCATCAAAGGCGCGCTTAACCAGATCTTGGCAGGCATCGAAATCGGACGAGACGGCGACTGTATGGATATTCTTGCCCAACGTCGTGAACATCTTTTCCTGTAGTTCACTGATCTTACCCTTAGGATAGAGCACCACCACATTGACTTTCTCAAGCCCATAGAAGGCATCGGCAACCGCTGCGCCAGTGTCGCCCGAGGTCGCAGTCAAAATAGTTAAGCGCATGTCGCCCACAAAGGCATTGACACATTGCGCCATAAAACGCGCCCCAAAATCTTTAAACGCCAGTGTTGGACCGTGGAATAATTCGAGGCAAGCGCGCTGCTCATCGACGGCAACCAAAGGTAAATCAAAGTTAAAGGCACGCTCAACTAATTCATCGACCGCATCTTGGCCTAACTCAGAGGCAAGCCATGCGCCGAGTACTTTTTTACTGCGCTCAACGAATGGCAACGCCAGCAGCCCTTCAATATCGTCTAGTACGGGTATTTGACTAGGAAAGAACAAACCTCTGTCTTTACCTAATCCCAGTTGTACCGCTTCTTTAAAGCTCACTTTCTGCGAAGGGTGTTTTAAATTATATAGTTCCATGCTCACTCAACCTTTTGATGCTAAACCTTAAATGCTAATTTGGGGTACTTAGTCTTAGCTAAATTAACTATTAATCGACTCTACGCGTGCCTTGCTCATCGAGGCGACACACGTGGGCAAAGCCCCCAACCTCGGTTAAATAATGCTGTTCTAACCAGGCTTTAGCCGCATTTGCCGTGGCTAAATCATCGGTAATCGAAAACAGCGTTGGGCCACTGCCGGAAATCCCCGTAGTCAACATGCCTAAAGCGGCTAAAGCGGCTCTGGCCTTGTCGTAACCCGGGATCGCGGCGGCGCGATAGGGCTCGGCTAACACATCCTTTAATACGCTAATCGCAAGCTTGGCATTCTGCTGGTAAGACGCATGAACAAAGGCGCTTAAATAACGGCCAAAATCGATAGTGACACTTTTATCATATTGATCTGGCATGAGTTTGCGCATCATTGCCGTTGAGAGTGAAATCCCTGGATAGGCCACAACCCAATACCATTCTTTAAAGCTGGGTATTGCTTCGCAAACTGTACCCGGCACATTAAGCATCAATTGCATGCCGCCTAAGTAACAAGGGGCGACGTTGTCATAGTGCACACTGCCGCTGATCTTCCCTTCAAACTCGCCCATCAGTTCCAGCAGTGCTTGCTCGTTATAGGGTCTATCAAAATGTTCATTCAGGGCATATAACGCTGCCACGACAGAGCTTGCACTCGACCCTAACCCACTACCGACGGGCAGGTTCTTTTCCAGTGTGAGTGCCACGCCTTCATCTGCTTTACCCAGTGCTTCTAAATACTCCTTACTCAAGGCGGTTAAGAAGAACTCGGCACATTGGTACACTATATTGTCATTTGGATTGCCAGGCAGTTTATGGGCCCAAGCGCCGGTTTGCATAAGACTCACACCCGACGCTGCCGCGGCGATAGTCACTCTATCGCCCAGTAAACTGCCATCAATCGGCGCCAATGCTGCACCGAGTAAATCAAATCCGACGCCCACGTTACCCATAGAGGCTGGAGCGTAAACGGTCAAACTCATACACTCACCTCACGAGTCCAATTCAAGGTTCTTAATACATCGGCAAAGGCACCGGCAGCGGTCACTTCCGTTCCTGCGCCATAGCCGCGTAGCACAAAGGGAATGGGCTGATAATAGCGGCTGTAGAACGCCAAGGCATTTTCGCCGCCTTTTACGCTATAAAGCGGATCCTGTGCATCGACTTCGGCGATACGCACACGGCACACACCATCCTCAATTTGCCCAACATAACGCAGCACTTTACCTTGGGCTTTGGCCTGCGCCACTTTTGCGGCAATTGCGGCATCAACTTGCGGTAATCGTGCCATAAAGCTTTCAACATCACCTGAATCATCAAACTCGGCTGGCAATACCGATTCAACCTGCACATCACTGAGCTCTAACTTTAGTCCCACTTCACGGGCAAGAATGAGCACTTTACGCGCCACATCCATACCACTCAAATCATCACGAGGATCGGGCTCAGTAAAACATTTTTCCCGCGCAAGACCGGTTGCTTCAGAAAGTGTCATGCCTTCATCCAGCATGCCGAAGATAAAGGATAAAGAGCCCGATAAAATACCGTTAAATTTATGCAGTTTGTCACCCGCAAATAACAGTTTTTTCAGGTTATCGATCACAGGTAAACCCGCACCGACTGTGGTTTCGTATAAGAATTGGCGACGCTGTTTTAATGCCGTTTGGCGCAGTGCTTGATAATAAGCATAATCGCGAGTATTGGACTTTTTATTGGGCGTGACCACATGTAAACCCGCGTTCATCACATCCAAATATAGGTTCGACACTTGCTCGCTGGAGGTGCAATCCACCAGCACAGGATTCAGTAATTGTTGCTCTTTCGCCCATGCGAGTAATGCTGGGATATCGCAAGCTTGCTGGCTATCGGCAAGCAAGCTAGACCAATTGCTTAAGTCGATACCCGCACTGTCGAGTAACATCTTGTTAGAATTTACTATGCCGCAAACACGGATACTGATGTGTTGCTCTTTGAGCATGGCGGACTGTTGTTTTATCTGCTCGAGCAGACCTGCGCCCACATTGCCGCAACCCACTAAAAACACATCTAAATATTGCTGTACATCGAAAAAGCCTTGATGACAAGCCGCCACCGCATGCTTAGTCTTACGCTGCTCGATCACAGTCGAAATCGACCGCTCGGACGAACCTTGGGCGATGGCGATAATGTTCACGCTTGCCTGTGCTAATGCTTGGAAGAAACGCGCTGCCACCCCTTTGTGAGTGCGCATGCCATCACCAATCAAAGAAACGATGGCGAGCTCATGACGCATAGCGATAGGTTCAAGCAAGTCACTTTTTATTTCTAATTCAAACTCTTGCTCTAAGGCCCATTTCACTTTGGCCGAGTCAGACGTCGCCACACAGAAGCTAATACTGTATTCAGAGGAGCTTTGGGTGATTAAAGAGACTGACACGCCGCTGCGGGAAATCGCCGCGAGAGTACGGCTCGCCATGCCAACCATGCCTTTCATGCCTGGGCCTGATATATCGAACATGGTCTGGTTATCTAAATTGGAGATAGCTTTAACCTGCAAGCCAGTTTCATCGGCTTGGTTTGATACCAGAGTGCCGAGCGCATCGGGGTTAAAACTATTTTTGATATAACAGGGAATATGGAACTGAGCGATGGGCGCAATCGTCTTAGGATGCAGCACTTTAGCGCCAAAATAGGAGAGTTCCATCGCCTCTTGATAGCTGAGTTGTGACAACAGCTTAGCGTCGGCAACCACACGGGGATCAGTATTATAAACGCCGTCAACATCAGTCCAGATCTCACAACTTGACGCATCTAAACAAGCGGCCAGCACGGCAGCAGAATAGTCCGAACCATTACGGCCTAATGTCACCACTTTGCCCTGTTCATCGGCGGCGGTGAAACCCGGCATTACCCATACGCGTTTTTCACCTAATGCCAACGCACGAAACCTTGGCTTACTCACAGCGATATCGACCACGGATTCTAACGGCCGACCACGACCTAGAAACAAGGCGCGCGGATCGAGTTGAGCCGACGTGATCCCCTTAGATAGCATCACTTGTTCCATCAAGGCTGCAGATAAACGCTCACCTGCCACCACGATTTCAGCACGTATGCCATCGGGACACTCTTGCAGTAAGCTAATGCCACGTAATCTATCCTGCCAAATCACCAGCTGCGCATTAAGTCCAGAAAAGAGCTGTTCACTCTGCTCACTCGACAACATTGAAGTAACGGCATCTTGGTATAGCGAGGTAAATACCCGCTCAACATGCTGCAGCACAGACGAATAATCTTCACCTTTAACGGCTACATCAACCATTTCTAGTAACGCATTTGTCACAGTCGCCGGGGCAGATAGCACTGTGGCTATTGGCTCAAGCTTAGATGACTTGGCAACGATATCCGCCGCCATCGAGAATCGCTGCCAATTTGCAAGCGAGGTACCACCAAATTTCATTACTTTCATCTTGTTCTCCTGTACCGCGCCCGACTTAGAAATAAGAGCTAGAAACAAAAAAGCCCGCTTCTTTGTGGGAAGCGGGCTCATCGTTAAAATTCTTTAGGGTGTATCAGCCCGCCCCCACTGTTGTTGTAGTGGTGGTTGTAATAATGGTAGTTACTACGAAACCTAGGCTATGCATGTGTTTTGGCTAATCCATGTTAATTTCTTGATAAACAGAATTGCTTTTTTTACCCGCGCTTGTCAACCCCTAAAATGGATTATTTATAGGCAAATATTAACGCTCGATAAAATACTGCATCAAGATTCGTTAATATGAAGTTTTCTAGGGGTAAAAATGCGATTTACTCAATAGATAACTGTTGACGTTAACGTAATGCCGCACAAAAAACATTAGATAATCATTTGTTTTACATCTAATTATTTATAGTGCACTTTAAAATAATGCGTTATTTGTTCTACCTCATCACTCAGGCTAAATTGACCACCTAACGAGCAAAAATCACATTACTCATCCTTTCTACCGTAAAGCACCGACAAATTTTCCTAAAAAAAACCTGTGCGATATCTAACATAAGCCACTTCAAATTATCGCCAGCACTAAAAAAGCACGTTATTATGCGCGCACATTACGAATTGGAGGCGATATGAAGATCACTCAACACAGCGCGGTAACCATTCATTACCGTTTATCAGATCAAGAAGGCAGACTATTAGAAGACTCTTTCGACTCTGAACCTATGCTATATCTACACGGCACTGAAAACCTGATCCCAGGTTTAGAAGCCGCATTAGACGGTAAAAGCAAAGGCGAAAAACTCGATGTCACTATTAGTGCCGAAGAAGCCTATGGCCCTTATCACGATGGCCTACGTCAAGCCGTGCCATTAGAAGCCTTTGGTGATATCGAAGATATCGTCCCTGGTATGCGCTTCATCGCTGAAACTGAAATGGGTCAGCGCCCAGTTCAAGTCATGGAAGTGAAAGACGATGTGGTTATCGTCGATGGCAACCATCCTTTAGCGGGCCAATCACTCAATTTCAGCGTCGAAATCGTTGACGTTCGTGAAGCCTCAGCCGAAGAAATCGCTCATGGCCACATTCATGCCCAAGGCGGTTGTGGAAGCCATGGACATGATCACGACCACGGTGGTGGATGCTGTGGCGGTTCAGGCAAAGAAGAAGCTGGCGGCTGTTGTGGTGGTTCAGACCACGATCATGGACATCACCATGAAGAGCACGAAGCCTGTGACACACCTAAAACAGGTTGTGACGGCAATGGCGGCTGTGGTTGCCGCGGTTAAATACAGATTGTTGCCCAAGGTGAGCTAGAAATAGCTCATCCCTAAGCGATTGAACCGCCATAGTTTAACCTTTGAAGATGCACGCCCTTAATTTAAGGTCGTGCATTTTTTATACACAAGCGTTTATAATATTCGTAATAGATAAATAACTGACTGGTAAATTGAAGTATTCAAATTTTATATGAATATTTTCAATTAGATATTGATATCAACCTAAGTTAAGCGACGGAGTGCTTATGTTAACCAAACCACTTTACGAAATTTTGCCTTTTGGCTATATGGCGCTCGGTAGTTCGAGTTTTATTGCACTCGACATCAACTATGCCTTGATAGCGGCAACTGTGGTATTTGTATTAGGTGCGAGGATCTACGTTATGCGTTCTCAAAACCGTCGAACAGACTCGGCTAAGCGGCGTAAATCGGGTTATCTTCCCGAGATAATTTATAACTTTCTACCTTTTATCTATCTCTTAGCGGCGCTGGCTATCTTTAAATTCCTTCCCAAGGATCTTTACCCAATTCTGGCTATCTGTTTACTCAGCTACGGCTTATACATTCTGGTTCGTCGTTCCCTCTATCGTCGTCATAAGCTTCCCATCACGCCTTAAGGCTTAGTTCTATTCGCCACAGTAGGAGCAGATGATATTCACAAGAGTTGTATCCACATGAACACTAACCAATTAATTTTTGAACTTTCGCCCTATGCTCAGAAGACATATTCTTCAAATAATTAGAACAACGTGTAATCGTTGCAATACTGACTTCATATTCCGCAGCGATATGCCTTTGACTCATTTCCCCGTCTAGCAGCAATTGAAAGACCTTCAAACGTCCGGCAACGGCACTACGTTCTTCTTCGGTTAACAGTAAATGAAACAACACAGAAAGATCTTCATAATTGCTGTGGCTCAAAATTTTTTCTAATACTAGATCCCAGTTAGCTCGCATAATCACCCTCATAAGTACTGTTCAAGCATTACATTAGCAGTCTAACAGATTTCGCCTACTTACAAATAAATTGTTACGTTTAGCAGTCTGATCCAGACAAAAACTGACAAAATTGCTTCTAGTACATCAAGTTAATTTGTGTACAATAGGCGTGCAATGTCACACTTCGACGCTAATTTGTGAGAATACGATGAAAAAATTACTACTTACTCTCGTTGCCAGTACCTTATTGGCTTCAACTGCACAAGCACACAATTTCGAAGACTCTAAAGATGCAATTGAATACCGCCAATCTGCATTTGGTCTTATTGCTTATAACTTCGGCGATATGGCTGCCATGATGAAAGGTAAAAAACCTTTCGAAGCAGAAACCTTCGCAATGCGCGCAACGAATGTTGCTGCATTATCCAAAATTCCTTTCGAAGGTTTTATTGATGGCTCAGACAAAGGTGATACCGAAGCCCTAGCCAAAGTTTGGCAAGACAGAGCTGATTTTGATGCAAAAATGAAAACCTTCCAAGAGAATGCTGCCATTCTGGCTACTGTAGCTCAAAAAGGTAATCAAGCTGAAATCAAACAAGCCTTTATGGACACAGGAAAAAGCTGTAAAAGTTGTCACGACATTTATAAGAAAGATTAGTTTGACGTTGTTTTCCCATCAAAAAGCCTGCTAAATAGCAGGCTTTTTGATGTTCCCAAACTAAGTATCAATCTACAGAACTTGCACTATTGGCCACATTAAATAGCCAAAGACCACAGCAGCGCATACTGTGAACAGCACTAAAGCAAGCCACTCAGACTTGAATCGAAGCTCGCTCTTCGCACTTGATGAAAAAGCAACCTTCGAGACTTTCTTGTAACCACTGATCATAGCACCAACTAACTTATCCCCTTTCATGGCATGAATAATCACAGCCAGTACATGAATGGCACTCAGCAAGAGAATAAGGTTAAAGTTCGTTTTGTGTAACCAAGTCAAAAATCCACTGGTATCTGAACTGACATAGCTATATAGCGGACCTTCGGTAAAAATATCATCGGTCGCAAAAAGGCCTGTAACTAATTGAAGGCTAATAATCCCAATCAACGCGATGACCATATAGCCACCGATAGGATTGTGTCCAAGTACCACAGACATCCCTTTAGTTCGAATCGATCTCAAGTAATCGAGTACAACTTTGGGGTGATGAACAAAGTGGCTAAACCTTGCCGTATCGCTACCAATGAGCCCCCAGAGGATCCTAAATCCAATAAGGATCAGCAAACTATAAGCAAAAATTTGATGCCACTGCATTTCGCCCGCATCGGCACTCCACCATAAAAGTGCCAACAGACACACCATGCCCCAATGGAAAATTCGCGTGGGTAAATCCCAGACCTTAATTTTAACGTGTTCAGTATTCATAAAATGGGCAAACTCAAAGTGACCGAATGGAATAAGTAGAGGTATTTTATCGGGATTCGGGATGAAACTTAAAGTAAATATAAGTAAATAAGGGCAAAGACTGCGGAGTTATCCCATCGAATATGACCCCATTTAGCTGGCAATACAAGGCTTTTGGGCCAAGAATTATTGATATTTGTCTAAGTGATCAAATATCCAACGAACAGTATCTAATGGGCACAAAAACGTGATCTACATCTCGTTTTATAGTGCGAACCTTGGTAATCTGAAATCCAAGGAAACAACAGAAGGTTCGAAATATGCTAAAGATTACTAGCAAGCAACTTGAAGTCACATCTCCTATTCGCGAACGCATTGAAAGCCGTTTTGAAAAACTTTCAAGGCATGATGTGCAAATGATAAATCCCCATGTAATCATTACGGAGGAGAAACCTGGTTTCAAAATTGAAGCATCGGTTGGCATCCCAAATGGAGAACTCTTCGCTCAAGCAAAACATGAAAATTTATATACTGCGATTAACGCTATGGGCCAAAAATTAGAGAAGCAGCTCAATCGCATAACACACAAACCTGAAGCTCAACGCTCCACATCACTAACACCGACTAATAATGTTGTTGAAATTGACGACGAGTACGAGGAGGAAGATGCGGCATAATTTAAATCTGGTGAGTGCGAGAAACGCATCACTTTGAGAGCAATAAAGTAGAAATATTTAATCAGATCACAGTTTTTACAAAAGCTTAGTGCAATCATTTTAATGATGAAAAAAACAGTTCTTTTGACTAAATACCTACTACACTTTACAAAGTAACAGCAAGAATCGAAGTGGTGCGGATTTAAATCGTTTCAAATGTTGATTTACTTTAAATTTTGATTTACAAATATTGATTAACAGATCTTAAGTTCTAAGTAACGTTACTGGATATAACTAAGGAGCACTACTAATCTAAGCTATATAGTTTTAAGTACTAAGGTTTACTGTTAATGATTAATTTTACTTATAATTTCTACGTTTAAAAGTTCAATTTTTATTTTCAACTAGGTTCCACTTTCAATAGCAAGTTTGGAAAGGAGGCAACACAAGAGCGAACAATTTGATTTTAGAAACAATCAAGTATGTTGGCATTCACTAAAAGCAGTACTCAATTTTGACCCAATATCAGGATGACCACCAGAAACAGGCGGCATTGCTGAATACCAGAGTTAACATAAGGAGCCGAGTACAGTACAACGAGTACATTAGCAAAATCTTTAACTATCAAATTTTTTATATCCACAATGGAGGCTCAGGTAAACATAAACAAAAATCACATTTACAAAAGCTACATGAATAAAAGCGTTTATTGTAAAATGGGCCGGCACCAATGATTGCTAAACACTGAGATAAATGAGGTAACAACTGTCACGTTTAGTTAGATGTAGAGATGTAGATTAGTTATATGAAGAGATGTAGATTAGTTATATGAAGAGAGTCATATTTATACTGATATGTTAGTTAGCGTTTTTAGCGTGTGATTTAATGTAAGTGTTTAATGTAAGTGCAATACGTTGGTTTGATTAAAAGTCATTAGTTTACTTAGTGTTATTTGTATAGTAAAAACTGTAAATCGTATAAATGTTTATTTATGTAATGTGTTAACGTTTACCATTAGTTGAGTTTTGATATTTACAGACACCTTAAATAATGTTTACTTATCAACTAAAAAGGAGGAAATCTAGACTTGACGAAAATTGTAATAACAGTAAATGAGAGCTTTTTATACGCTCCATGTATTAACATGTTAGGTTTTAAATTAAAAAGTAATAATGGTAATAATGGTAATAATGTAAGTAGCAAGACCTAAACGCGTGACAAGGCTAAGCTGTTCTTACAGCAAAATGTACCTAGTACAACCAATGAGCCGTAAATCGTTTATTTTTAAATGTTCGTTTTGTTAGTGTTAGTTTTTAATGTTATAGCTCCATGCAAGTGTTAATTGTTAAAATATAAGTGCAAGACATGTCAACGTAAGTTCGCTGGTACTGCAAACTGCATAGTTTCAAGGTTATACGCTATGCCGCATAAAGTACTTGTTAATGTTCATTGTAAATGCAAGTCGTTATCTAGTGAGTTGTCAACGTTTTACTGTTACACGTAAATGTAAGATAAACGAATGTGTTACCTTGTCCCACACTGACCATAAGGAGGATAAACTCGCTTGACCATATATACATACTTGAACCAAACCAGCGCACCCTCGGGTGCGCTTTTTTTAGATTACCTTTAAGAAAGTTTTGATTGACAGCTAAGCCCTAGCCCTTTAGTTTTAAGACCATGAAAATGATAACAGCAGCTTTTTTTACTTTCTTTTTTACACCCCCACTCTAGGAGGCGGATTTACTGTGTAAAAACGAAAGTAAAAATCCAAAGCCTCCCAACTGGGAGGCTTTTTTGTCTTAAACGATTGATAAAATACATGGCGGCAATTGAGGTCAGAATGCATACACCACAGCCTTTAAATCAAACCCGAGAGCAGATCACCCATCTGGATAATGAACTGCTGGCATTACTCGCTGAGCGCCGTCGCTTAAGTTTAGAAGTAGCCCGTAGCAAAGAAGTAGATGTCAGACCCATCAGAGATACTCAAAGGGAAAAAGAACTGCTCGCTCGACTCGTGAAAGAAGGCAGAGAGAAAGGATTAGATGCCCACTATGTTATCTCCCTTTACCAGAGCATCATTGAAGATTCAGTATTGAATCAACAAGCTTACCTTCACGGCCGCGCCAATCCAGAGACACAAAAACAACAGTATTGTATCGCTTACCTCGGTGCTAGAGGTTCATACTCTTATCTCGCAGCTACACGCTATTGCCAACGTCGCCAAGTTGAAATGCTGGACTTAGGTTGCCAAAGTTTCGATGAAATAGTGCAAGCCGTTGAGTCTGGACATGCTGATTATGGTTTCCTGCCGATTGAGAACACATCTTCAGGTTCAATCAACGAAGTCTACGACGTGCTACAGCACACCAGTCTGTCGATTGTTGGCGAAACGACGATTGAAGTCAGCCATTGCCTACTAGGAAAAGCTGGCAGTAAATTAGCTGAGATCAAAACTGTCTATGCCCACCCTCAGCCTATTAGCCAATGCAGCAGATATTTAACTCAACACAAAGACTTGAGACTGGAATACTGCTCAAGCAGCGCAGAAGCAATGGAAAAGGTAAACCAAAGTCCAGATAACAGTGCAGCAGCGATTGGCAGCGCCGAAGGTGGTGCACTCTATCAACTTGAGTCCATAGAAGCAGGTTTAGCTAATCAGAAGATCAACCAAAGTCGCTTTATCGTTGTTGCTCGCAAAGCCGTTGCCGTACCAGAGCAGTTACCCGCTAAGACTACATTGATCATGGCAACAGGCCAAAAAGCCGGTGCTTTAGTGGAAGCCTTACTGGTTCTAAAAGCGCATCAGTTAAACATGAGCAAATTAGAGTCACGCCCGATTCCAGGAACACCTTGGGAAGAGATGTTCTATTTGGATATCGACGCGAATATCTCCAGTGAATCCATGCAGGCGGGTTTAAAGCAACTCGAGCGAATCACCCGTTTTATCAAAGTATTAGGCTGTTATCCTTGTGAAACAGTCAAGCCCACACAGCTGAGCAACAGCCAGCTACTGATTGAGCCCAGCACCTCTAAGGATCAAGTCATCAGCGAAAATGGTTCTAATGCCAGTCCAGTTCGATATAGCAAAGTCTATAAAGAGCAAGCCAGTGAAATCAACTGTGGCGCAATGACAATCGGTGCAGGGCATGTCTGTGCCATAGCCCAAATCACACTGAACAATGACATTTCACACTTAGCGTTATCGGCTTTCGAGCAGCAAGTGAAGCAGCTTAAAGAAGCGGGATTCCAAGCCGTTTTGCTCAGCGCTGTTAATCAACTGACTATGGCAGAAGTTACTCTCGCTAAACTACGCCAAATCCTGCATCAATATGGCCTAGTGTGCATTATTGCCATAGCGCAAGAAACCGATATGCCATTAGCAGTCCAGCACGCCGATATGTTATTCCTCGCAGGCAAGCAGATGTTTAACCAAACTTTACTGACTCAAGCTGGAACCCTACCGATACCATTAATACTTGAGCGTAACGATATGGCAAGTTTTGAAGAATTACTCACGGCAACAGAAGTCATTTTAAGCCAAGGCAATCAGCAACTGGTTCTGTGTGACTCTGGCATTAGAACCTTAAATAATGCCAATCTACCTTCACTCGATTTAGCGAGTCTGATCCAGATTAAAGCCACGAGCCATTTGCCGATTTTAATCAACCCAAGTTATGCCGTATCAGATGATGCCCTATTGGTTCAAACACAGGGAATTAAACAGCTTAAAGTGGATGGATTGATACTCAATTGTCCACTAGCTAGCAGTGATGACCATGAGTCGCTTAACTTAATAAGCGCTGTGGTACGGGAATTATATCGGGCAAATTAAAGCTTTGATCTTGAGTGATTTAATTTAAAGTGAAATGTGGTTAGTTCGAAGTGTGTTAAGGGATAAATGAGGCTTCTTTTATCCCTAATTGACTCAGACAAGCTTGCTAGCGAGTGTAATGACTAGCAGGCTTAATATTGTTTAGTATTGCAGCGCAGTGAGCCTTTATGCATTTTAAGAAGAGCCAACAGCACTCGATGGTTCAGTAACGGCATTACTCCTACGGATAAGCCCTGTCATAGTAGAGCCCTGCACTAGAATCGAAAATACGACGACGGCATAGGTCATCACTAACAGCAACTCCCGCAGCTCCACACCACCAATAGCATCTATGACGATACCCTCTGGCAAACTCATCGCCATAGCGAGGGCTAATCCTCCCCTTAAGCCACCCCAAATCAAAATCGTCTCTGCATAGGGGTTGTATGACTTAAACAATCGAAAGCCTAAATAAGGTAATAACACACTCATTGCACGCGCCAACAAGACTATTGGTATAGCCACAAACATAAACCACCATAATGGCGCTTTGAAAGTGACTAACAAAAGTAATAAACCAAGCAATAGGAAGAGTAAGGCATTAAAGAAGGATTCAATCAGCGACCAAAAAGTAAATAGTTTCACTCGCTCGTTGCGAGCAAAAAACTTAGGCACACTGAAATTTCCTATGATGATCCCCGCACTCACCATAGCTAAAGGACCAGAAACACCAAGCACATCCGCCATGACATATCCCGCGGTTGGGATCAGCAGGGTAACTAGCATTAATTGCGTTTCTTCCTCGCAATAGCGGAAAAAATGATGCAGCAGAAAACCAAGCACGCCACCGTAAATAACCCCACCTACCGCCTCACGAATAAATAACTCAGAGATATGGATAAACGTCAGTGGCTCGGTGGAGAAAGCCAATTGCGATATTGCCACAAAAATCACTAACCCTATGCCATCGTTAAATAAAGATTCTCCTTCTACTTGAATCGCAATATCTTCCGGCGCACCCATTTTCTTTAAAATAGCCAAAACAGCGATAGGATCTGTGGGCGAAATCAAGGCGCCGAACAGTAAGCAGTGGCTGAATTGTAACGGGAGACCTAGCATAGGCGCAAACCAAAATAATAGCCCACCTATAATAAATGTCGACAATAAGGTGCTTATAAAAGCAAGGATTAGGATCTCCCACTTTTGATGCCTCAGTATTTTTAAGTGGATTTGTAATGCGCCGGCAAAGAGTAAAAAACCGAGCATGCCATTGAGCAGTAAAGCTTGAAAATCGAGTTTCTCTAAGCCAGAGACAAAATACACATAAACGTCCCCACCTAAAGCCTTTCCCCCTAGGAGCAACAACAAACTCATTCCTAGGGCAATAGCAGTAATGGCCACAGTTTCCTGCAGTTTATGGACGCGAGAGGAGATAACCGAAGTCACTAGCGCCAACGCGCAGAGGACACACAGAATTTGGTAGCTGGACATAAGAGCCTCTAAAAATCATCAATTTAGAGACTCTAGCACAAGTTTAGATTTCTAAACCATCCAATAGACTTAACCACCCTTTAATGATCCTGTGGCAAAACCAAATGATCCCAAAGAGATAAATCGAAAGACTGAGCCAAGTCAGTGGAACGCAATAGCCGAGCACTAGTAAGCCAAGAAAGGCGAGATTAGAATGCCGTTGCCAACGTAAATGCGACGCCAATAATGGATTACCATGGAATTGGCGTTGGGAAACATTAATGAACAAACTTAGCAGCACAGGAAGTAATAATAAGGGAAAACCCGACATCAAGGCGTACAACAAATGTCCCAGAGTACGGTCTTCAATTTTTGCGGCATAAGTGGTTGTCATTGTCATTGAGAGACTCCAGCCAGACTAATAGACTGGGCGCAAACATCATACGCCCTTGTCATTAACCTTACGTTCTCACTGAGATAAGCGCAACTAAGGATTAAAAATATTTCCATCCATTTAAAAATAAGTCACAAGTAAATGACGCTAATTAGCAGCACGTTAAAGTTTAAGTGTCACGTCGGATGCTAATTTTGTGGAGCAAGCGAGTACAAAACCGGCTTCAATTTCTGCAGCAGTCAGTGTCATCACGCTTGTCGATACCGTTTCTCCCTCCAAGACTTGACACTTACACGCGCCGCAAACGCCCGAACGACAGGCCGCAATAATCGGCAACCCTTCGGCCTCAATTCCCTCCAGCAGACTTTGTCCTTGATTTAGCGTCGTGCTTCGATCGCCAATAGACAAGGTAAAAGCCCCTTCTGGTGGGTTTTCACTCGTTCCATCTGACGAGTTTGCTTGCATAAGCTGACTGCGGGCAACTTTCTCGGCCGTGGCAAAACTCTCATGGTATAACCGACTCATATCAAAATTGAGTTCGACCAATAAGGTTTTCACCGCTTGCATATAAGGTTCTGGCCCACAAAGGTAGATAGTACGCTCTGCAAAATCAGGTACTAAGGTTGGTAGCATCTGTGCACTTAACCGCCCGAAATCGAATGCTATCTTTGGTGAACACCCCAGTGTTTCAGTGACAGTCTCAAGTACGTATCTGAGCTTAAATGCATTAAAACGGTTGGCCATAGTCGCCAATGATGACTTAAAAATAATATCATTCTCTGATCGCGCACTGTGCACAAAGGCAATATCAGCATCAATTTGCGTATCAGTCAGATAACGCGACATAGAGTACATGGGGGTAATACCGCAACCAGCACTCAAAAAAAGGTATTTCTGCGCCGTTATAGCTAACAGATTAGCATCTAACTTTTCAGTCTCTGGCTGTTTATGGCTTAGCCGAGCAATATCAAACAGATTAAATTGCCCCGCGGGCGGCAGCACTCGTACACTCTGGCCGAGTAATAGATTGTCGATAAGATAATTAGATACGAGTCCACCCACAACACGCTTAATCGTCACCATCAAGGAATAGGGCCTAGATGGCGATGATGACAAGGTATAACTGCGGCACACTTGCTCGCCATTAATCTCAAGCACAAAGGTCATAAACTGACCGGGTTTATAGTCAAACTTCATCGGCTCGCCCGCTTGAAAACGAAAACTCACGACATCCGAGGTTTCATTCCAGCGTTCGACGCACACTATTTGATTAACACTTCCGGGTTTATGGGGCGAAACCGATAATGCCCGCGCTCCCGCTATCACACTCATGTTCATAGCATTTACCCACAAAACACTGCGGCCTCAGTAAACAAGCCAAAACCGCAGTTCAGCAACAATTCTTGGTTGATTTAAGCCACGTTTAACATATTTTTTAAATCGGCTTCGACTGTCGTGGTATTACGCAAGCCAAACTTATCTTCCAAAATTTTGGCTAAATTGGCCGTCAGGAACGCAGGTGGCGTCGGGCCTGTTCGAATATTTTTAACGCCAAGTGACAACAGCGTCAGCAGTACTACAATGGCTTTTTGCTCAAACCAAGAAAGCACTAAGCTCAGAGGTAATTCATTGATATCACATTCAAACACTTCAGCTAATGCAATCGCTAACTGAATCGCTGAATAGGCATCGTTACATTGGCCCACATCGAGCAAACGTGGAATACCGTTAATGTCACCAAATTCGAGCTTATTGAATTTGTACTTACCACAGCCTAGCGTCAGGATTATTGAATCCTTAGGTGTGGATTTAGCAAGTTCAGTGAAGTAGCTTCTGTCGGCTTTGTCGCCATCGCAACCGCCAACAAGGAAGAAATGCTTAATCGCACCACTCTTCACATTTTCAACCACGGCGGGCGCTGCGGCCATCAAGGCATTGCGGGCAAAACCAATAGTGATAGTGTGTGGGATTTCATCATAGATAAAGCCTTCTAAGGCTAACGCTTTATCAATGACAGCCGAGAAATCATCTCCTTCGATATGCACCACACTAGGCCAGCCCACTATGCTGCGAGTAAAGATACGATCACTATAACTACCCACATTTGGATCGATAATACAGTTAGATGTCATCACTACAGCGCCAGGGAAATTGGCAAATTCTTGCTGTTGATTTTGCCAAGCACTGCCGTAATTTCCTACAAGATGTGCATATTTTTTAAAGGCTGGATACGCCAGTGCAGGAAGCATTTCACCGTGGGTAAACACATTGATACCCTTGCCTACCGTCTGCTCGAGAATAAGCTCTAAATCCTTCATGTCATGGCCAGAGACTAGTATGGCTTTGCCCTTAACTGACTTAGTGTTGACCACAGTTGGCTCAGGATGACCAAAGGCCTGAGTTTCACCCGCATCCAGCATTGCCATTATGCGGTAGTTCAACTGACCTATGTCCATAGCCGTAGTAAACAGCTTATCGCCATCTACACTCGGCTCACCTAAGAAAGACATGATTTCATGGAAGCGCCCTGCCACATCAGCATCAGTCTGCCCCAACACGCGAGCATGCTCCATATAAGCAGCCGCGCCCTTAAGACCATATAAACACAATAACCTCAATCCCATGATGTCTTCATGAACTTCATGCTTATCTTTATTCAGCAGTGCAATCGGTGCCTGCGCTAGCATTTCAATCTTACTGGTCCCCAGCACTAACTGAGCGACTTGCGGCACTTGCTCAGCAGCAATACCGGCTTGTTCACAAGCCGCTTCGTAAGAAGCTTTTAACTGAGCACGATACTTAGCCGCCTGCTGGGTATAGGCCATAATGCGCTCATCATCGAAGTTGACGTTGGTGAGGGTCGCGAAAAAGGCTTTAGGCACAAAACTATCAATTTCAGCATCGATAATGCCCAGCTCGCGAGCTTTAACCGCATAAACAGACACGCCTTGCAGCATGTAAATCAGCAAGTCTTGCAGATCGGACGTTGCCGCCAACTTGCCACACATACCTTGGGAATAACTACAACCATTGCCAGCGGGTGTACGAATGGTTTGCTCACACTGAATACAGAACATGGATAGACTCCTAATTTAAATTCATGCTTTATTTTTGCATGTTTAAAACTAGTCTACCTAAACGTGCCATAAGCGACAGTCATTTCTAAAGTGAGATGCTAAATGTTAGAGAAAGATCACCTTAAGCAATTACTAATAAATACAATGTGACCTGTTAAAAATCCATAAAAAAACGCCCATCAATGATGGGCGTTTTAAAGAGTAACTGTTTATTTATTAATTGGTTTTCATATCATTTACCGATTGCAGCATAATACGGCTTTCGCGTTGGAATTGAGGGGCAAAATCCCCAAACCATTTGGCGACACTTTGGAACTGCTTAATAAACTCGTTCCTGTCACCCCGTTTTAGTAGCTCTAACGCTTCACGGTAGTTATCTAAATAATCACCAATAGCATGCTGGCTATCTTGCTGTGCAAAAATAATATCGGCGTAAAGCTCTGGGCTTTGGGCGAATAAGCGCCCTACCATAGCTAATTCTAATCGGTAAATCGGCGAGCTAAATTGCAGTAAAGTATCGATATCTGCCTCTTCCTTACACAGATTCAAACCATACACAAAGGTCGAGAAGTGACGCATTGCCTGCACTAGCTGCATCGCATTGTCGTGACGCTCTGGTTCTGCTTCGACAATCCGCGCCCCCCAAATGGCGATCTGCTCAAGCAACCACTGGTATTTTTCCGGCGAGCGACCATGACACACCACCACGACTTGCTTCGCCAGACTGCCCACATCAGGACCAAACATAGGATGAAAACCAACGACGGGACCAGAATGCGCCTCAAGCATGGCTTTAACCGGCTCAGTCTTGATGGAGGTCAAATCTGCCAGAATGCAATCTGCTGGTAACTGAGTCAGTTTTTCACGAATAAGCTCACAGGTAATCGCAATAGGCACTGTCACTAACACCATCCCCGCATCGGCAAATAAGCTATCCGCTTGCCGCCAATCGTCTTTATCGAGCAAATTCACTTGGTAGCCGGATAAGGTCAGCATTTGTGAAAATAGTCCACCGAGTTGCCCTTTACCGCCGACAATCACCACTGAACCAAGATCTTTTTTAACTTGCTTAAAACCAACATCTTTTTCATTGAGGTAAGACTCACGCATCAAGCGACGCAAAATATCTTCGATCAACTGCGGCTCGATCCCCATAGTTTTTGCTTCTTCACGGCGTTTAGCCAGCATGGCGGCTTCACGCTGAGGAGCATAAATAGGTAAACCGGCGCCGTGTTTCACCGTGCCCACTTGCGCAACGAGATCCAAGCGCTTACGCAGTAAGTGCAGTAATTGCTGATCAACACCATCAATCAGGCCGCGAAGGTGTTCTAATTCGGCCGTTGTTTTTTCATTCATACCTGAGTCCATTAAGCTGTAACCAATTTAAGCGTTAGCTACTTTAAGCATATCGAAACGCGTTGGAAGTATTGAAGATAACTTCGCTGCGCCTTCCCGTAAAATGGTTTCTGTTTTTTCCCAATTAATACAAGAATCTGTTACAGAAACACCGTAAGCAAGCTCGCTTAATGGCCTATCACAACTTTGATTGCCTTCATTTAAATGACTTTCTAGCATGACGCCAATAATCGACTTATTGCCGTTAAAAATCTGCTCGAACACATCTTCACAGACAGGCTTTTGGCGGCTGTAGTCTTTGGATGAATTACCATGGCTGCAATCGATGATCAAACGTGCATTGAGTTTGGCTTTATGGAGCTGCGTTTCACACTCTGCCACACTCGCCGCATCATAGTTGGGCGTTGCACCACCGCGTAAAATCACATGGCCATCGGGATTACCTGCAGTTTGCAATAATGCGACTTGGCCCTGTTGGTTTATGCCCATAAATCTGTGGCTACTGGCCGCCGATTTTAGCGCATTAATCGCTACATCGAGCTTACCATCGGTGCCATTTTTAAAGCCCACCGGCATAGAAAGACCCGATGCCATTTCCCTATGGGTTTGCGATTCAGTGGTGCGAGCGCCAATGGCAGACCAAGTGACAAGCTCAGAAATGTACTGAGGACTGATAGGATCGAGTGCTTCGGTGGCAACAGGCAGTCCTAACTCGGCCAACCAAATCATTAGCTCACGGGCCATTTTCAGGCCTTTTTCGACATCGAAGGATTCATCCATATCGGGGTCGTTGATCATGCCCTTCCAACCTACCGTGGTACGCGGCTTTTCGAAGTAGACTCGCATTAAGATGTAAAACTCATCACTGAGTTCATCGTGCAACTTTTTAAGCTTTAAGGCATATTCCTTAGCCGCGGTGATATCGTGGATAGAGCAAGGGCCAGTGACGATCAATACTCGATTGTCGCGCTTGTGGACGATATCAGCCACGGTTTTGCGAGCATTAAGAATATAACGATAAGCATGCTCAGAGAGTGGCAAGGCATTTTTAAGCTCTTGCGGCGTGATTAAAACTTTCTCTGAACTAATGTGTACGTTGTTAATCGTATCTTGTTGCATGCTTACCACCTAAGACTTAGTGTTTAACCCAGTTATCGAAGCAGGACTTCAAGTCAGCTTGGGCATTCATTTCGGATATAAAATAGCGTAAATCCATCGCAATGTACTTTTGTAATGCTACATCATTACAATCAGGCGACCACTATGCCTGTTCATTCTCTTTAGATCAAGTATAAATACTCAAAAAACAGCAACAAAAAACCGCCACTAGGGCGGTTTTCTGTGCGAACACTACGTCTTGTTTTCTGTAGCGGTAACTATTACTTAGTTGCCAGCTTCTCACGGATACGTGCAGATTTACCTGAACGATCACGCAGATAGTACAGTTTGGCGCGACGAACGCGACCACGACGCTTAACTTCAATGCTAGCGATCAGTGGGCTGTGCGTTTGGAAAGCACGCTCAACACCTTCGCCATTAGAGATTTTACGTACTGTGAATGCAGAGTGCAGACCACGGTTACGCTTAGCAATTACAACGCCTTCAAAAGCCTGTAAACGCTCTTTATCGCCTTCTTTAACACGAACCTGAACGACTACTGTATCACCAGCACCAAACGCAGGTACGTCTTGTTTCATTTGCTCATCGTTGAGCATTTTAATGATGTTGTTCATAACTTACTCCGTTCTAGAATTAACTGAGCTACGACTAAGCATGCTTGTTCATTGCTTCAACGAACTGCGCTAATAGAGTCGTTTGTTCGTCAGTCAGAGCTAGATTTTGCAATAATTCTGGCCGTCTAAGTAAAGTCCTACCAAGGCTTTGCTGTAAACGCCAGAGTCTAATTTGTTCGTGGTTGCCACTTAGCAGCACTGCCGGTACGTCAAGACCATCCAAGCTTTCAGGGCGAGTGTAATGTGGACAATCCAGTAAACCGTCGGAGAAAGAATCTTGCTCCGCCGAAGCTTGTTTTCCTAGCACGCCAGGAACCAATCTCGATACTGAATCTATCAGAGTCATCGCCGGTAATTCGCCGCCCGAAAGCACGTAATCCCCTATCGACCACTCTTCATCCACTTCCGTTTGAATGATGCGTTCATCAATACCTTCGTATCGACCACAGACCAAAATCAAACGTGATGATTGAGCCAACTCAGTGACGCCTTGCTGATCCAGCTTGCGTCCTTGAGGTGACAAGTAAATCACCTTCGCACCTTCACCCGCTGCGGCTTTCGCTGCATGGATGGCATCGCGCAAGGGTTGCACCATCATCAACATTCCGGGACCACCGCCGTAAGGCCTGTCATCTACCGTATTGTGTCTATCATGGGTGAAATCACGGGGATTCCACGTGTGCAACTCGAGCAGGCCGTTTTTCACGGCTCGACCCGTAACTCCAAAGTCTGTCACGGCACGGAACATCTCTGGGAACAGGGTTATTACCCCTAACCACATCTGTTGTACCTCGACTTAGAAGTCAGGATCCCAATCCACTAAAATCTGTTTACCTTGCAGATCCACCGTTTTGATGAACTGCTCAGGGACAAAGGGGATCATACGTTCCACTTTGCCGAAACTATCTTTAGCGTTGGCTTTAACGAGTAATACGTCGTTCGATCCTGTTTCCACGATCTGATCGACAATCCCCATGTTATAGCCTGTTGTATTGACCACTTCGCAACCGATGAGATCACGCCAATAGAATTCATCTGCTGGCAAATCGTTCATCTGTTCCGGCAAAATCGCAATCTCACAATTTGTGAGCATTTGCGCTTGCTCCCGTGTTTCTACGCCATCAAGTAAGGCAACAACGGCCTTGCCTTGATAACGCCACTGGGTGACCTTTATTTCACGCCACTCACCATTTTCTTTAATAAGCCAAGGTGAATAGTCAAAGATACCTTCAACAGAATCGGTATAGGCGGTGATTTTCAGCCAACCTTTAATGCCATGACAGGAGCCTAATTTCCCCAGTACGACTGGCTGTTGGTTACTGCTCATCAATCTATACCTTAACGCTATTAAGCTGTTGCTTTACGAGCGTCTTTGATCAGTTTTGCTACACGTTCTGTAGCAGCTGCACCGTTAGAAACCCAGTGCTCAACGCGAGCTAGGTCTAAACGTAAAGTTTCTTCTTGGCCACGGGCCAATGGGTTGAAGAAACCAACACGCTCGATGAAACGACCGTCACGAGCGTTACGGCTATCAGCAACAACGATGTTGTAAAATGGACGCTTTTTTGCGCCGCCACGAGCTAAACGAATGGTAACCATGCGTTTTCAATCCTCTAATGATTTGCTTGAAGCAAAAATAAAAACTGGAACCCCGTGTTCGCGAAGAGTCCCAGATAGAAAGCCGGAAGATTTTACCTGACTTTCCAACGAATGCAACCAAAGATGGCGATTATTACGCCTGCGCCCTCAGTAAGCGGTTCATTGTTGCCAGAGTCAACCGACTGATAAAGTGCTAAGTTTAACTAAAAATGCCCGATTAACGTCCCGGAAATTTCATTCCTGGCGGCATCATGCCGCGCATTCCGCGCATCATTTTTTGCATGCCGCCCTTAGCAGACATTTTTTTCATCATCTTTTGCATTTGAGTAAACTGTTTCAATAAACGGTTTACATCTTGAATTTGCGTGCCAGAACCAGCTGCGATGCGACGTTTGCGTGAGCCCTTGATTAAATCAGGGTTCTTACGCTCCTTGGAAGTCATCGAATTAATGATGGCTTCCATTTGACCTGTCATCTTGCCGTCTTGGATTTGCGCTAGGGCTTCTGGGGGCAATTGACCGACACCGGGCAGTTTTTCCAGCATATTCATCATGCCGCCCATATTTTTCATTTGCTGTAACTGCTCACGGAAATCTTCTAAATCGAAACTGCCACCTTGCTTCACTTTCGAAGCCAGCTTCATAGCCTTTTCTTTATCGACGCCACGCTCAACTTCTTCGATAAGCGATAACACATCGCCCATGCCCAAAATGCGTGAAGCAATACGGTCTGGATGGAATGGCTCTAACGCGTCGGTCTTTTCACCCACTCCGAGGAATTTAATCGGCTTGCCCGTAATGTGGCGAATCGATAACGCCGCACCACCGCGCGCATCACCATCGACTTTAGTTAAGATAACCCCAGTCAGTGGTAAAGCTTCATTAAAGGCCTTAGCGGTGTTTGCCGCATCTTGACCTGTCATAGCATCAACAACGAACAAGGTTTCGATAGGCTTGACCGCTGCATGTAAGCCTTTGATCTCGTCCATCATGGCTTCGTCGACATGCAGACGACCCGCTGTATCGAGGATCACCACATCGATAAACTTTAACTTAGCGTGGGCAATCGCCGCTTTCGCAATGTCGATTGGCTTTTGGCTAACGTCCGATGGGAAAAACTCCACCGCCACTTCTTGCGCTAACGTCTCAAGCTGTTTAATCGCCGCGGGGCGATAAACGTCAGCACTGACGACTAATACCGATTTTTTATGGCGTTCGCGTAAAAATTTACCCAGTTTGGCCACACTGGTGGTTTTACCTGCACCTTGTAAACCCGCCATCATAATCACAGCTGGCGGCTGAGTGGCTAAATCTAGGGCTTCATTCGCCTCACCCATGGATTTTTCAAGTTCACTTTGAACTATCTTAATAAAGGCTTGACCTGGGCTTAAGCTTTTAGAGACTTCTTGGCCAACGGCACGTTCTTTTACATTATTAACGAATTCGCGCACCACAGGCAGGGCAACATCGGCCTCCAGCAGTGCCATACGCACTTCGCGCAGGGTTTCCTTAACGTTTTCTTCAGTTAAGCGACCACGGCCACTGATATTTTTCAGTGTGCGTGACAGTCTGTCGGTTAGGTTCTCAAACATCGTCCTGTTCTATACCTTTAAGAATCTCGATTGATGGGCTGTATTATAACGATGCATGCGCATTATGCTACTGCTGCACCCATCTTGATTGTGGTTAAGTGTTTTACTTGCGCTGAGTCATGTTTTATTGTCGTCGACACACTATTTAACCCTAACAATAAGAATCTGCTAAATTTTGCAACTCATGTCACTGCCCATTTGCCGACAGCTCATGTTATTCTAGGGAAAATATTGATCTGTATGCCCCGTTTTTAAGGCACCTTTAACTACACAAATAGGTTAATTACCCATGGTCATCTTTTCTGCCTCAGCCATGTTTTTTTATTGCATTGCATTGGTACTAGTGACGAGTAGATTGTTTCACCCAGACGGTCCGAATCGCCGTGCTGTCGCAGGCTTTGCCGCTATTGCGGTTATTTTGCATGCTGCAGCATTATCACAAGTGATTTTCACCACAGATGGCCAAAACTTTAGCCTGACGAATGTGATTTCCTTAGTGAACTGGATTATCGCTTTTACTTTTACGATATTGATGTTCAGGCTGAAAGTCATCGTCGTCGTGCCCGTGGTTTACGCCTGCTCAGTGCTTTCGGTTGCCCTACTCTGGTTATTGCCGCCTAAATTCATCACGCATTTTGAGCTTTATCCTGAAGTATTAGCCCACGTCGTATTGTCACTCATGGCCTACAGCGCCCTGATGATTGCCGCCCTATATGCAATACAACTGGCGATGATCCAAAATAAACTGAAGAAAAAACAATTTATGCTGAGCCCTGGCATTCCGCCGCTGATGACAGTTGAAAAACAACTTTATCACCTGGTGATTATCGGCGTTATCTTGCTCAGTTTGTCGCTCGCGACTGGTTTTATCTTCCTTGAAGATATGTTCGCCGATGGTAAAGGTCATAAGGCAATTCTGTCGATAATGGCTTGGTTTGTATACATTACTATGCTGTGGCAACAGTATTGGGTCGGTTGTAAAATTCGTACCGCAGTCATTTACACTCTGACTGGCGCATCCTTACTTTCGCTCGCATATTTTGGCGCGCGCATTGTCAAAGAATTAATCCTCAACTAAACATTTAAGTCGGCTGGGGCAGTTATTGCTGCGGCCGACTTGACACTTTTTTAAATGTCGGTATTTACTTAAGTTTACTGGCCACATTGGAGCCTTTTTTGGACGCTATATCGACAAGCGCACTCCTGATCGTTTTACTAGTGCTTATCCTATTCTCTGCCTATTTTTCAGGCTCAGAAACCGCAATGATGACTCTCAACCGTTACCGTCTACGCCACTTAGCCAACAATGGCCATAAAGGGGCGATTAGAGCCTTGAAGTTACTTGAGCGTCCTGACCGTTTGATTGGATTGATCTTAATTGGCAATAACTTAGTCAATATTTCCGCATCGGCTATTGCGACTATCATTGGTATGCGTCTTTGGGGCGACTTAGGGGTCGCTGTTGCAACTGGCGTGCTTACATTAGTCGTGCTCGTTTTTGCTGAAGTCACGCCAAAAACCATCGCCGCGCTAAATCCTGAGCGTATTGCTTTTCCCTCTAGCATACTGCTACTTATACTTTCCTCGACCTTTGCCTATGTTGTCTCAAGCGTTAATTTAATAACCACAGGTATCTTACGTTTGATGGGGATAAAAACCGTTAATAGTAGCGATGCGCTAAGCCAAGAAGAGCTGCGTACTGTGGTACATGAGGCAGGGGCACTCATCCCCCGACGCCACCAAGAAATGCTGTTATCTATCTTGGATTTAGAGAAAGTCACCGTTGAAGATATTATGGTGCCACGCTCAGATATCTACGGAATTAACGTCAATGACGAATTTAAGGTTATCAATCGTCAGGTGATCCAAAGTCCACATACCCGAGTGTTAGTGTATCGCGACACCATAGACGATGCAGTGGGCTTTATTCATCTACGCGATGCCCTGCGCCTCCAATCTAAAGAGCAATTTAGCAAGTCATCTTTGCTACGTGCAGTGAAAGAACTCTACTTTGTGCCAGAAGGTACACCACTCAATGTGCAGCTAGCTAACTTCCAACAAAATAAAGAGCGCATCGGCTTAGTCGTTGATGAATATGGTGATATTCAAGGTCTAGTAACACTCGAAGATATTCTCGAAGAGATTGTCGGTGACTTTACCACTTCGATGTTGACCACCCCGAGTGAAGACATTAAGGTGCAGCAAGATGGCAGCTACTTAGTCGATGCGGGCATTACGATCCGCGATTTGAATAAAGAAATGAAGTGGAACTTTCCCACCGATGGCCCTAAAACCCTCAATGGTCTGATTCTGGAGTATCTGGAGGAAATTCCTTCTGCGAATACCAGTTTACGTTTAGCAGGTTATCCATTAGAGATAATTGATGTGTCAGAGAATATGATTAATACAGTGAGAATTATCCCGCTGTATTATCACCCACCCAGAGTTTAATCCTCAATTTTGAGCATAAAAATTGGCCGAACCACACGAGTTAAGATGTGGTCCGGCCGACGATTTCCTTCAAACGATGATGCTCCCCCAAGCTATAAATCTATCTACTCTAATTCACTATCTAGCCAAGCTATGCAGACTTTTTCGCCTCAAGTATACGACGCTTCTCAAGCGCCATTGGCGTTATCTGGGCATTCAGCGCCTTTTCTAAGCCCAACATAAAATACACTTCCGCCATTAAGAAAAATGGCCCAATTAATAGCTGATTTAAGTCATCCACAAAGGCTGGCTTGGCTTTTTCATATTGATGGCCGATTAGCTGGAACACCCAGCCCACCACAAATACCCCTAGGGCAAGCCAAGTGGCACCGGCGATATGCGCCGCCCACTCAGTCGTGAGCAGCACAGGTACCATAAATAAGATGAGCCCCATTGAAAGCCTTAAGTGTAAACGGACATAATAGGCCAACACGAATATACCGACTATCACTGCTAAACTTGTCTCCCCCATACTCCCCAGCGGAATACGCACTGTGGCCAGCAACAGGAAAGCAGACCAAATAATCAGTGGGATGCCAATAAAATGGGTCTGAATATTACGCTGATTTAAATGCACACTTTTGTAGGTCGATAACTGCTCTGCGGCGGATTTCATGTTGGGTTCCTCTTCATTTGCCCCTGCTTTACCTGCGCCAAATTGAGCGACGCGCAAGCCATAAACTAACGTAAAACAATTAAACTGAACAGTAAAAGTAAATAAATTGTTGCATTCACTGATTTTGCATTTATTTAGATACCCATCCAGAAATGAAAAAAGGAACCCTAAGGTTCCTTTTTTACCACCAACAGACGCAAACTCGGGTTTATTGAGACTCTATGATTACCGTCGCAATCGCATAGGATTTTTCATCGGCAATAGAGATATGCCCAACCGTCGCTTTAAGCTGCTGTAAGCGCGTTAACGCCCCCTCGGTAAAGTGAATCGTCGGTGCACCATCCTCATTGTTGCCAATGTGAATATGCTGAAACGACACGCCGCGGCCAATACCCGTACCGAGGGCTTTGGCTGCGGCTTCTTTTGCCGCAAAACGCTTAGCAAGATAACGACTTGGCTGACTATGGGCAGTATAAATGGCTAACTCAGACTCGGTCAGCACACGTTTCGCCAGCTTGTCACCTGCGCGTGCCACATGGACCTGAATACGCTCAATCTCGACGATATCTGTGCCTAGGCCGACAATCGCCATTATTCGCCTCGACGACCTTCAAGCATTAACACTTTCATGTCTTTCACTGCTGTCGCTAAACCGTCAATGGCGGCACGTGCGACAATCGCATGGCCGATATTGAGTTCATATAACTCAGGAATCGCCGCGATGGGTTTCACGTTGTGATAATGCAAACCATGACCCGCGTTAACCACTAAACCTTTGCCATGGGCGTATTTTGCCATTTCGCTAATACGCGCTAACTCAATAGCTTCTTCTGCTTCCGTTTTTGCATCGGCATAACAGCCTGTATGAATTTCAATAAGCGGTGCGCCAGAAGCAACAGCGGCATCAATTTGGGTTTTATCGGCATCGATAAATAAGGAGACTTGAATCCCCTCAGCGGCTAAACGAGTCACTGCAGCAGTGATTTTATCTAACTGCCCCGCTACATCTAAACCGCCTTCAGTGGTGACTTCTTGACGTTTTTCTGGCACTAAACAGACATAGGTCGGCTTAATTTCACAGGCGATGTTAAGCATTTCTTCGGTCACAGCACATTCAAAATTCATGCGGGTTTTCAAGGTTTTTGCCAACAGATATACATCGCGGTCTATGATATGGCGTCTGTCTTCACGCAAATGGATAGTGATGCCATCGGCGCCAGCATGTTCAGCAACGGCAGCAGCATGCACAGGATCAGGATAACTGGTGCCACGGGCTTGGCGCAGAGTAGCAATATGGTCGATATTCACGCCCAATAAGATACGGCTCATCGGGAACTCCTTAATGTTTAACGCTGATATTGCGGCCTATTGTACTTAGGCTCACGCTAAAAAACAGGAGCTAGGGCGAATTATTCCCATCAATCTTAGTTGGTACGGCAGTGCTGACGAATAATTGTCGACTCAACAAAGGTTTAGTCCCGAGTAATGGCGTTAACAGGGAGCGCATCAACAACTTAGCGCTCAAAAAATGTGCGTCGGTGAGCTGGTTATCGTTAAGCGCCGTCAACATTGCCCCTTGATAGGTATTGCGAGCACGGGAGTTGAGCACAAATTGAAAACCTAACTCAGGCACGAGCTGGTAATAATCGTCAGGCACGAGTGGTTCACCTTGAGTATCGCGGCTAAGAGAAGGCATAAAACCTAATTCCCGCAGCAAGGCAAGCTCAATATAACGCAGTTGGGATTGGCAAAACTTCGCGGCAAGGCCGACTAAGGCTTGATGATAAATGAGGAACAACTCTTCGGCATTGTGCTGTACAGACAAAGTGCGAACCAATAATTCATTGATATACATGCCAGCAAACAAGCTTTGACCAGAAAGAGGCACAGCAGGCGCAGCGGCTTCGACTTGAGTTAAGGTTTTTAATTCAGACTTACCGCTAAATTCGAAGATCAGCGGTTGAAAGGGCTGGAGAATACTCTTGATAGAGCGCTTACCGCTGCCGGTTCGGGCAACCACATCAACCCGTCCAACGCCGTCAACTAAGAGGTTAACTAAGACACTGGACTCTCGATATGGGCGATGATGTAAAACGTAACCACGTTTCATCGGTAAGCGCGCTCGCTGAAATTAATGCTTAATCGTCGCCGTAACCTAAGCTACGCAAGGCGCGTTCATCATCGGCCCAACCAGATTTCACTTTCACCCACACTTCAAGGAAGACTTTATTATCAAACAAGGTTTCCATGTCTAAGCGGGCTTGAGTCGCAATAGTGCGAATACGTTCGCCCTTGCTACCGATCACCATACGTTTCTGGCCTTCACGCTCAACAAGGATCAAGGCATTGATTTGATAAACGCCATTTTCCATCATCTTGAACTGTTCAATCTCAACTGTCGCATCATAGGGTAATTCATCACCTAAGAAGCGCATCAGTTTTTCACGCACAATTTCCGACGCCATAAAACGTTGCGAACGGTCGGTAACATAGTCTTCAGGGAAGAAGAAAGGTCCTTCAGGAATCGACGCCGCCGCTAGCTCTAAAATGCGCTTAACGTTGGTACCTTTACTGGCTGAAATCGGCAAAATTTCATCGAAAGGATATTTTTTGGCGACTTCTTCCAAATATGGGAATAATGATTCTTTGTCTTTGATATTGTCGACTTTATTAATCGCCAGAATTGTCTGACGCTCTTCACCGCCACGGCGTAATTTACTCAACACCATCTCATCATCGGCGGTCCACGTCATGCCATCAACCACGAAAATAACCATAGCTACATCGGCAAGCGAACTGGCTGCTGCGCGGTTCATCAGGCGGTTAATCGCCCGCTGCTCTTCTATGTGTAAACCTGGTGTATCGATGAACACGATTTGCTTAGGACCATCGGTATGAATACCCATGATACGGTGGCGCGTTGTTTGTGGCTTTTTAGAAGTAATACTTACCTTCTGACCAAGTAAACGGTTGATTAACGTTGATTTACCGACGTTAGGGCGACCAATGATCGCTACCATGCCGCAATAAGTGACATCGTATTGGGCCGACGGCGTTGGCGCGGCTGCATTCATCCTTGCCAGTAATTCATCTAAACTCGGCTCAGTTGCCGCTTTTGCAGCATCAATACCTGACAAGTCTGTTTTTTTGGTCATTTCTTTAGTAACTCCAATACTTGAGCGGCCGCGATTTGCTCGGCTTTACGGCGTGAACTCGCCACACCAATGACGCTTTGGCTCAAGTCTTCAATACGACATTCAACAGTAAATGTCTGATCGTGGGCATCGCCTTCTATGTTGATTACTTGGTAATCAGGCAGCGGCTTTTTAAACCCTTGTAAATGTTCTTGCAGTAATGTCTTAGCGTCTTTCTGGCTGATCCCGGGTTGGATTTCGGCCAAACGCTCGGCATACCATTTCAACAGTAATGCACGGCAAACTTCGAGATCGGAATCAAGGTAAACGGCGCCAATAATGGCTTCAACCGCATCGGCAAGAATCGACTCGCGTCTAAATCCGCCACTTTTCAACTCGCCAGGACCGAGATATAAATAATCGCCGAGCTTAAACTCTTGGGCGATGATAGTTAAGGTATCACCGCGAACTAAAGTGGCACGCATCCGGCTTAAATCGCCTTCGGTTGCCTTCGGAAACTGATGATACAAAGCATCAGAAATCACAATAGATAAAATTGAATCACCTAAAAACTCTAAGCGTTCATTGTGTTTATTTGCCGCACTTCTGTGGGTCAGCGCTTGAGTCAAAAGCTCAATATTCTTGAACTCATAACCTAAAGTACGACACAAACGTGGCAAATTTTTAATCGGTTCCATGCTATTTAATTCCACCTACACGCTCAAAACGTACACCACTTGGCACCCAAGTTGGGAGGAAGTCGGCTTTTGAACGGTCAAATTCAAAACTAATCCAAATCGCTACCGCTTTACCAACAAGGTTCTCTTCTGGCACAAAGCCCCAGAAACGACTGTCGGTACTGTTATCGCGGTTATCACCCATGGCAAAGTAATGGCCTTCAGGCACTAAAAACTCACCCGCGGGTAAATTACCTTCACGCTTAAAATACCCCAGCATGTCAGGACGACTTGGGTTGATCAAAATATCGTGGGCAACATCGCCCAATTCCTCTTTATAACGCAGTAATGGCACACCATCTTGGCTGTAATCACCACGACTGATCTCTGTGCGGGCGATAACTTGCGGTTCTGGACAAGCTGTTTGCTCAACGCCACAGGCCTTTTGGATCATCAACTGTTTATTACGGTAAATAATTCTATCACCCGGCAAACCGACTACACGTTTAATGTAGTCAATGGCGGGGTTTTCAGGATATTTAAATACCACCACATCACCGCGTTTGGGCTCGCCAGTTTCAACCAGCTTGGTTCGCCATACGGGATCTTTAAGCCCATAACTAAATTTTTCCACCAGAATGAAGTCGCCCACTAAGAGGGTTGGCATCATAGAACCCGATGGGATTTGAAATGGCTCATAAATGAATGAACGTAGGATCAACACAAAGGCAATCACAGGGAAGATAGAGTGCGCAGTTTCGACGATGGTTGACTCACGAATGATTTGGTACTCAGCTTCTTCAGTTAAATTCGCTTGTGATGCCTTTGCTAACGCTAAACTCTCACGACGCTTTGGGGCGAAAACGAGCACATCGACTAACCAAATAAGTCCTGAGATCAGGGTGATTAGCACTAGAATAATGGAAAAATACGCTGCCATTGCTTATTGAACTCCTGCCTTAAAAATAATTAAAGGTGCCTAACTCAGCGAATATCATACTTTAGTTAACTTACCGTATTCGACCTTGGTAAACCAAAGTGATAAACCAATGCGATAACCTAACTAAAGCGCCGCAAACAGCGGCGCAATAGTCAACTAAATTGTCACTTCTTATGCTAACGATTACTCGTTTAGCTTAAGTACCGCTAAGAATGCTTCTTGTGGCACCTCAACGTTACCTACTTGCTTCATCCGTTTCTTACCCTCTTTTTGTTTATTTAAGAGTTTTTTCTTACGAGAAACGTCGCCGCCATAACACTTAGCCGTTACGTCTTTACGCAGGGCTTTCACGGTTGAACGGGCAATAATTTGACTGCCCACCGCCGCTTGAATCGCAATATCAAACATCTGACGTGGAATAAGTTCTTTCATCTTATCCACTAAAGCTAAACCGCGGTGACGAATGTTTGATCTATGGATAACCATAGCCAAGGCGTCGACTCGGTCACCGTTGATGAGAATATCTAAACGCACCATGTCTGCAGGATCGAAACGAATAAAGTTATATTCGAGGGATGCATAGCCACGGCTAGTGGATTTCAAACGGTCGAAGAAGTCCATGACCACTTCCGCCATTGGCAGATGGTAAGTTACAGCCACTTGGTTACCGTGGTAAACCATGTTCACTTGGGTGCCACGTTTTTCAATACACAGGGTAATCACGTTACCTAAGTATTCTTTTGGCACTAAAATGTTGGCCTCAACAATCGGCTCACGCATTTCTTCAATGTTGTTAATCGCAGGCAGATCAGACGGGTTATCAACGTAAATCGTTTCACCGCTGGTCATGACAACTTCGTACACTACGGTTGGCGCAGTGGTGATCAACTCTAGGTTGTATTCACGCTCTAAACGCTCTTGTACGATTTCCATGTGGAGCAGGCCTAAATAGCCAATGCGGAAACCAAAACCGAGTGCCGAAGAACTTTCAGGTTCAAAGAATAATGACGCATCGTTCAGGCTGAGTTTGTTCAGCGCATCACGGAAGTTTTCATATTCGTCGGTCGAAATTGGGAATACGCCAGCGTATACCTGTGGCTTCACTTTCTTAAAACCAGGTAACGGCTTTTCAGCACCATTTTTGGCTAAAGTTAACGTATCGCCCACGGGCGCGCCGTGAATTTCCTTCAGACCCGCAATCACAAAGCCGACTTCACCGGTTTTAAGTTCGGTTTTGTCAGTTTGTTTTGGCGTGAAAATACCCACGCGATCCGCTGTGTGGTTTTGCCCTGTAGACATTACCTTAAACTTGTCACCTTTTTTCAGGCTACCGTGTTTAATTCGCACTAACGACACTACGCCTAAGTAGTTATCAAACCAAGAATCGATAATCAAGGCTTGCAATGGTGCGTCAGGATCGCCTTCTGGCGGTGGAATTTTGGCAACAATGACTTCTAAAACCTCATCGACACCGACACCGGTTTTAGCCGAACAACGCACAGCATCCATCGCATCAATACCGACGATATCTTCAATCTCGGCAGCAACACGTTCTGGATCGGCTTGTGGTAAGTCAATCTTGTTTAAAATGGGTACCACATCTAGATTCATATCCAGCGCGGTATAACAGTTTGCCAGTGTCTGAGCTTCAACGCCCTGACCCGCATCAACCACCAGCAAAGCACCTTCACAGGCAGCTAATGAGCGCGAGACCTCGTAGGAGAAGTCAACGTGACCAGGGGTATCAATAAAGTTGAGTTGATAGACAAGGCCATCTTTGGCTTTATAATCCAAAGTGACACTTTGTGCCTTAATCGTAATACCACGCTCACGTTCTAGATCCATAGAATCTAAAACTTGAGAATCCATTTCACGGTCGGTTAAACCGCCACAAACCTGAATAAGACGATCTGATAGCGTCGATTTACCATGGTCGATATGGGCAATAATTGAGAAGTTTCTAATTTGTTTCATTATGCTGCAATGACTAATACTGAAAATGGATACGGTTCAAAGGAGCGAAATTGTACCTGATTGCGGTTTCAATACCAATCACATTCACTCCTACTTAAGACAGGCCGATAAAACAACGTCCAAAACCGCAGTTAGCTGTTATTTGATAAAAAATAACACATTGAAATTATTGGGCTAATTCGTTCAAATTGATGCTCCTACCTAAATAGGCCAAAATCACAGGCTGAGCATCAACTTCTAAACGTTTAGCCTGTTGCTTACCAAAAGACCACGCAATCAAGGCACCAACGGCCGCAAAGCCCATGGCACCTAGGTTAGGATTAAACTCAAGCAACTGGCCTAAAAATTGTCCTAACGCCGCGCCGACAAACAGGCCAAACAGCGGCATTAAATAGATTAATGCCGCGGCTTTGAGGATCACGCTCTCGGGAAGGCCTAATTTGAGTAATTCACCAGCCTCACAGCGGCGGTCACTCTGAATAGAAAATTGCTGGGTTTTCGAGGAAAAAGCCTGAGCGACAGCAGAGGTCCCGCAAGACTCACTGTTACTGCAGCTCTTGCAGGTACTCTTAAGTTCCACTTCAACCGTCAACCAGCCTTGACTATCACTGGAGACGACTCTGGCAATTTCTTCCATCATAATCGGCGTCCTATTCTAGCGTCAGACTTTTAGCAATGCGCGTTAAGGTTTCTGTCGGCACTTTACCCACAGCAACCACTTCGGCATTACCGACTTTTTCTGAGACTAACGACAAGCCATTACGGGTAATTAATTCTTCAGGCAATGGACTCGTGCCCGCACGCGCCACATAAACAGAAATATTTGCCAGTCCATCGGTCAGTGCTATGTATTCCACCGCCTCATGGCTGCCAATCAATCTATGGTGATCACGCACTACCACAGTAAAACCTGCGGGTAACCAAGCAAATTGCCAGTTTTGACCGTCTTGGCGCTCGGCTTGATCGATAACTGCCGGCCACTCTTGCTTATAAGCCTCTTGCAAAATGGCTGGCGGCTCGCTGAATTCAATGAGTTCAATCACCATGATCTGCTCAAGTAATTGCTTATCTTGAGTCAGCATGTCGTATCTCAGCGGCAGATAGGTTTCCATATCAAGCCAAATTTGAAAGCCATAACGGAATTCATCATTAGGCAACAGGCGGATCATCTGCCCCGGACGCCCAGCGATACGGGTACGGCCACCGAGTACAAACTGATAACCCACTTCTAAGTCCGCCATATTGGCAGAGAAAGCAGCAGGCCAGACACCTTGAATATGATTAGAAACGATACTATACGCAGGCTCATCGTGCTCAATAAAGGTCACACGATTACCGACACGCACTGCATTTTTGGGTGGACCGTTAAGGTATTCTAGAAAGGCAACTTCTTGATTATTCACCTTACCGTGCAGGTAAACCAAAGGCCGAATATGATCGGCCTGAAGTTGAATAATCGATGCTTTAAACTCTTTCTCTCGTAAAGCCTGACTCATTTTCTCGAGCCAAGCTTTGGCAGGCATGTCTTCCTGCGCGGTTGCAGGAAAGACCAAGGCTAATAAAGCCAACAGGATTAGACGCAAGCTAACTCCTCGTTATTGATTGACCGGAACGGGTACGACCTCGGTATTGTCCTCTACAACAGCACCAGTATTCAATCGTTGTTGCAACATATGATCTTGGATATAAGTATTAATTCGGCGACGTTGCTCATTCACCTGATCATTGGTATAGCCTTGATTCTGTTGTACAGGACCGGTTTGTAGGCTCACAGGTGATGCGCTACCAATAAGCGGCCTTGTAATTAACACGGGCGATGGTGACGCGGCATCATCGGCGGTTTGATTGTAATTCTGCACACCCACAATCGCAAACATAGCAACCGTCGCAGCAATGGCATATTGACCAAATTGCTTAAATAAAGGTACGACGCGGCTTTGCTCCGAATTGGCGGCAATTTGTGGCGTTACAGGTGCAGCAACGTTAGACGCATGATGCTTAGGCGCAACTATCGCTGGCTCAAGCTCAATGGCGGCGGCAATGCTAGCAGAGAGATCTAACACAATATTCTGCGGCAACTCGCCACGCATGGCATCGCCTATCATATGATAGTTATGCCATTTATCATGTGAATGTGTATCAGCAGATAACTCTGCCATGGTCTGCGCATCAGTCTCTCCATCGACTGCGGCAGATACCCATTCTTGACCTAATTTATCCATTTTTCACCTGTCTAAATATAAGGGTTTCTTAAAATAAGAATTTAGGCTTCCAGCAAAGGCTGGAGCTTTTTATCGATTGCCTCTCGAGCTCGGAAGATACGCGATCTTACGGTCCCGACAGGACAATCCATGACTATGGCAATATCTTCGTAACTCATACCATCGAGTTCACGCAATGAGATGGCCATTCGTAATTCTTCAGGTAAGGTCTCTAATGTATCGAAAATCACTTTTTTGATTTCATCCGATAACATTAGCCGTTCTGGGGAGGCAAACTCCTTCAGCGCGTCACTGCCTTCGTAATATTCGGCATCTTCTGCATCAACATCATTCGCAGGCGTTCTACGCCCCTGTGATACGAGATAATTCTTCGCAGTGTTTACTGCGATGCGGTACAACCAAGTATAAAATGCACTTTCACCGCGAAAGTTTGGCAAAGCTCTGTAAGCTTTGATAAACGCTTCCTGTGCGACATCAGCAACGTCCGCTTGGTTCCGTACATAACGGGATATCAAGCTAATGACTTTACTTTGATATTTAAGCACTAACAGGTTAAAAGCGTTTTTATCACCTTGTTGTACGCGCTCAACTAATTGTTGATCACTTAATTGTCCACTCATCCGAGCCGACTTCTCCTAAATCTAAAATGCTGATTTCTCAGTCGCTCGAATCATATTCACTTATGTAGACTCGCGGGCTTTGAAAAAGTTCTAAAAATTATACAAAAAAAGTAAGGTAAAAAGGAAAGTACCCATAATCGGTGAGTTGGTTTACCATAGTTGGCACTCTTCAGTCACATCATGATACCCGATGAAACAAGTAGTTGAACACCAATCTGACATATTAGTCATAGGTAGCGGTGCCGCAGGTCTGACACTAGCTTTGCATCTTGCTGAAAAAGCAAAAGTAATTCTGCTTTCAAAAGGCCCACTCTCGGAAGGGTCGACTTACTACGCCCAAGGCGGTATCGCCTCCGTCTTCGACGAAAGTGACACTATCGAATCCCATGTTGCAGACACCTTAATCGCTGGGGCGGGTTTATGTGACAAAGACGTTGTCACTTTCACGGCTGAAAATGCCAAGAGTGCGATGCAATGGCTTATCGAATGTGGTGTCGCCTTCGATAAAGAAGAAACCACAGACGGCAACGCAAAAGATGCACCTTACCATTTAACCCGTGAAGGCGGCCATAGCCACAGACGTATTCTGCACGCTGCCGATGCCACAGGCAAAGAAGTGCAAACGACACTCCAAGAGCGCGCACTCGACCACCCCAATATTCAAGTTTTAGAACGCTATAACGCCATCGACCTCATCACCACCCGTAAGTTAAATCGCCCAGGTAATCGTGTGTTAGGCGCTTATGTGTGGAATCGTAATGAAGAACACGTCGAAACCGTTAAGGCTAAGTTTGTTGCGTTAGCAACAGGCGGTAGCTCTAAGGTTTATCAATATACCTCAAACCCCGATGTCGCTAGTGGTGATGGTATTGCCATGGCATGGCGTGCAGGTTGCCGCGTGGCGAATATGGAGTTCAACCAATTCCATCCAACGTGTTTGTACCACGCAGATGCGCGCAACTTCTTACTCACCGAAGCCCTGCGTGGTGAAGGGGCTTATCTGCGTCGTCCAGATGGCAGCCGCTTTATGCCGGACTTTGATGAACGCGCTGAGCTCGCTCCCCGTGACATCGTTGCCCGCGCCATCGACTACGAGATGAAACGTCTGGGTGCCGATTGCGTCTATCTCGATATCAGCCATAAAGATGCTGACTTTGTGATGAAGCATTTCCCGACCATCTATAGCCGTTGCTTAGATCTAGGAATCGATATCACTAAAGATGCGATTCCTGTGGTACCCGCCGCACACTATACCTGCGGTGGTGTAATGACAGATATGCACGGTCAGACGGATCTCAATGGTCTCTATGCTATTGGTGAAGTCGCCTATACGGGCTTACATGGCGCCAATCGCCTGGCGAGTAACTCACTACTCGAATGTTTAGTGTTTGCCCGTGCGGCGTCACAGGACATAGAAAGCCAACTGCATAAAATTCAAATCCCGGGACAAATTCCAGCATGGGATGAAAGTAAAGTATCGAACTCAGATGAGGAAGTGGTCATCGCCCATAACTGGCACGAGCTGCGGTTATTCATGTGGGACTACGTTGGAATTGTACGCTCTGATAAACGTCTGGAGCGAGCACTGCGCCGCTGCCTGATGTTACAGCAAGAAATTCAGGAATATTACAGTAACTTCAGGGTTAGCAATAACTTGCTCGAATTACGTAACTTAGTGCAAGTGGCCGAATTAATTATTCGCTGTGCCATGGAGCGTAAAGAAAGCCGTGGGCTGCATTTTAATATCGATCATCCAGAGAAATTAGACGCGCCTCGCCCGACTATTTTACTACCAGAAAAGTAACCGCATAGGTGACTTCATCATAAACAGACTAAATCTCAGAATGAGGTTTAGTCTGTTGCATTTTAGCCCGCAGCAACAGCCGACATAAATGTCGATAGTCAGTATCATTTAACATATCAGCCCAAACCAGCAAGAGCCGCAGCTGAGTATCCACTTCGATATAAATCAAGCAAACAAAGGGCGTGACCCAAGTGCGTTTTAGTACCTGAAAGTGCTCCCCCGTTGACAAACGTCCCTCGCCTTTATCACTCAGCACAAAATCTAAACGCCAATGCTGCAGTCGCCACAACTGCGACAGCAAAAAAATACTAACAAGTACGATAAACAAATATTTAAGCAGAGATAAGGCGATAATGTCGCTTTGGGGCCAAAGCAGAAATGAGCTAGAACAGACACCAATAAAAACGACCAACGAGAGTCGTTGGTCGAAAGAGGCTTTTACACTGAAACTATGGTGCCGGTCTTCCACGGACTTTCACTATCATACGAGCCAGTTCAATATCAGGGCACACTTCATGGCCCATAAACCAAGCAAACAATTCTGGATCTTCACATTCCAACAAACGGATAAACACGGTTTTATCTTCATCGGACATTTCTTGATAGAAGTTTTCAACAAAAGGTTGAAGCAAGACGTCTAATTCCAGCATCCCACGGCGACATGCCCAGCGAACCCTTGCGATGTTCATTAATTCCAAGGTATTTCTCCCAACACAGATTTGGCATTAGTCTATCAGTTCACTGACTAAAGTGTCGATTAACCCTTCATATTGACTTACAAAATTAGCATTGTTGTACTTGCGTATCGAGCCCCTCAAAGAGATCGCTAAAATCTGTATCCAATAATCGCTTTACCGCAGGATGTTGGATCATACGTTCGGCAAACATCACATGGTATTCCTCTTTCACATCGGTGGTTTCACCGAGCAAATTCATACCATGGGAAATCACTTCTTGGCGATAAATCGACGGAGTGACAAAAATACCTCGTTTAAGGTAACCAAAGGCTTTCATCATGGCCGCATCATCGAACTCGCCCAAAATACTGACTTTAAGATTTTGCTCGTCAAACCAGCGATATAGCTGTTGTCCGAGTGAAGTTCTACGGCCGGGGATTAATAGCTGGCCTTGTTCTAAACAGGCAGGAAAATCAGCGCTATAAGTCTCAGCGGAGAAAAAACTCACGCCACACTCGCCTAATTTTTTAGATAAAATTTCAGGGTATTTCAGTGACTCACCTGCACAATCCGAAAGGATCATATCCAGTTTATGCTCACGTAAACGCGCCATTAGGCTCTCGTGAGTCGCCTCATAGCAGGCTAAGTGCATAGAATTGTCATTAGGCACTACGGATAATAAAACTCGGCTGACTAAAGCTTTAGATAAGGCATCGGCAATACCCACCTCGAATAACATGGCATCCGCTTTTTGATAGTTAAGTAAATCGAGCATTTCATAGCTAAGGCTAAACATCTTATCGGCGTAGCGAAAAACCAATTCACCTAATTCTGTCGCCTCCAATGTCCGCCCGACTCGCTTGAACAGACTGCCGTTTAACCTATCTTCTAAGGCACGAATTTGCCCCGTTATCGTTTGCGGCGTCAAACATAGGGCTTCGGCCGCCTTCGCGACTGAGCCCTTTTTCTTAATCATCCAAAAATAATACAAGTGGTTATAATTCAAGTGCAGCATGCTAACCCGCTGTTAATGCTCCCTCAAACGCCAAAGCGCTGAGGGGTTACTGTGTTATTTTAAACTCGATTAGTTTAAAATCAGATGATTAAAAACCTGATGATTCCCAGTCAAGTTACTTTAAACGCTGGCAGTCGAGTAAGTTAGTAACTATGCCTTGTAACTGCTCCAAATCGGCAGCATTCCCCAGACTTACCGCTTCAGTGACTCCTGAAACTAAAACGTTACGTTCTGGAATACGTTCGGCGCAATAGGTTCGATTCGCTTCTTGGAAACGTTTACCACCGCGATACTTAAGTGCCCTCGATTCATAACCATTAGTTTCTAATCTCGCCCCTAAGGAATCAGATTTAAACATCAAAGCGCCATCCACTATCCCTTCAAGATAGCTTTGGCAAGTCTGCGAGTTTGCATCCTGATTACAGGCCGAAATTTGCGATGCCGTCGCGGATGTCGATAAACATAAGAGCGTTGCTATTCCCATTAATTTCAACTTTATCATAGTTATACTCCTTTATTAGGTAACACTTTTGATAACCAGAAATACCCGACTAACGCTGCCATAATCGAACCGATTAAGGTCCCTAGGCGTGCTAAGTCACCGTACATAGGGTCTGCATGTTCAAAGGCTAACGACGCAATAAACATAGACATAGTAAAACCAATACCGCACATGGCCGCGACGGGGGCAATTTGCTTCCAACCTACGCCATCGGGCAATTGAGCTAATTTTAGTTTCACCGCAATAAAGCTAAATAACATTACACCGATTGGCTTACCTAACATCAGGCCCAATGCAATACCAACAGGAACAGGAGAAATTAACGTCTCCAAATTCATATTGCCGACATAAACGCCCGCATTGGCAAAAGCAAACACTGGCAAAATGAGGAAAGTACTCCAAGGATGCAAACTATGCTCTAAGCCTTCTGAGGGTGAACTGCCATCCTTTGCCCGCAATGGAATACAAAAAGCAATGATGACGCCAGCCAGAGTCGCATGCACTCCAGACTTAAGTACGGCAACCCAAAGAATTAACCCTAAGATGCCATAGGGTAAAAGTGAAGTAACCCCTTTGCGGTTTAACCCGACCAGGCCCGCAATCGCTAAACTGGCAATCACTAAACTGATGGTTGATAAGTCAGTACTGTAAAACAGCGCGATAATCACTATGACGCCTAAGTCATCGATGATAGCTAAAGCAAGTAAGAAGACTTTCAGTGAAACAGGAACGCGGCTTCCGAGCAGCGCCATAATACCTAAGGCAAAGGCAATATCGGTCGCGGCAGGAATCGCCCAGCCCGCTTGTGTGACAGGATCACCGTAGTTAAACAGTAAGTACACACCAGCAGGGACTAACATGCCGCCAATGGCTGCAAAGGTAGGCAGGGAAGCTTGAGCGACACTCGATAAGGCGCCTTCAAGTAACTCACGTTTCACTTCTAAACCAATCAGCAAAAAGAATATGGCCATCAAGCCATCGTTTATCCACAGGATGAGTGGCTTGTGTATATTGAGCTCGCCAATTTTGACTTGAACGTCAGTGCCTAAAAAGCCTTGATAAAGTCCAGATAAGGGGGAATTGGCCATCAGCATGGCTAAGGCAACAGCAACCAATAACAGGATACCGCCAGCCGACTCTTGGCTCAGAAAATTTCTAATTGCTTTTTCCATCTTGCACTCCTAAAAATCATAATGAATTGAGTGTAGACGAATTGTAATAACAAATATAATCGTAAGTTTCTCCCTAACACCTCGGCTATCCCGAAGTGTTAGACTAAAAAACATACATCACACAGCAACAGGGGCTTTGATATGAGGGTGTGGAGCGTAGTTTGTTAATTCAAAATCATCGAATTGATAGTCAAAAATCGACTCAGGTCTGCGTACAATAGTCATGGTCGGCAACGGTTTTGGATCACGACTTAACTGCAGTGCCGTCTGTTCCATATGATTAGAATATAAATGGGTATCGCCACCCGTCCACACAAAATCACCTAAGGCCAAGTCACATTGCTGGGCGACCATCATAGTTAACAAAGCATAGCTGGCAATATTAAATGGCAAACCAAGAAACACATCACAACTACGCTGATACAGCTGACAAGATAATTTACCATCGGCTACATAGAACTGAAAAAATGCGTGGCACGGTGCCAAAGCCATTTTATCCAGTTCGCCCACGTTCCAAGCAGAAACGATAAGACGGCGAGAATCTGGCTGAGATTTTATCTGGGCGATAACTTGCGAAATCTGGTCGATAGCATCACCACTCTGGGTTGGCCAGCTGCGCCACTGGGCACCATAAACTGGGCCCAAATCACCATTGTCATCGGCCCATTCATCCCAAATGCTGACCTTATTTTCGCGTAAATAGGCGACGTTAGTTTCACCCTTCAGAAACCACAGCAATTCATGGATGATAGAGCGCATATGGCATTTTTTGGTGCTCACCAAAGGAAAACCTTTGCTCAAATCGAAGCGCATTTGATAGCCAAATACCGAGCGAGTCCCAGTACCTGTGCGATCCGATTTATCCACGCCTTCGGCTAATATGTGCTTCATTAAGTCTAAATACTGTTTCATTGCTGCTTACCTTGCTTACGAAAAATCAAGTACAAACCGATTAACACCATAGGCACAGAGAGTATCTGCCCCATAGTCATAAATCCCCAGTAGAGTCCCAACTGTGTGTCGGGTTGCCTCACAGTTTCAACCATAATACGGAACATACCGTAACCGACTAAGAACATACCAGAGACCGCACCGACTTTATCGGTACGTTTGCTAAACCAGTAAAGTAATAGGAATAATGCTACGCCTTCAAGGGCGAACTGATACAACTGGGATGGATGACGTGGGTCAGGCCCACCGGTTGGAAACACCATAGCCCAAGGCACATCAGTGGTTCGTCCCCAAAGCTCGCCGTTAATAAAGTTACCAATACGACCAACGCCTAAACCAATAGGCACAACAGGTGCCACCATATCGGCGACAGCAAAAAAAGTACGTTTTTGTTTCCACGCGATATAAAGCATCGCCGTAATCACGCCCATCAAACCGCCGTGGAAGGACATGCCACCTTCAGAGATTTTAAATAAATAGAGGGGACTGGCGAGGAAATAATCGAAATGATAAAAAAGCACGTAACCGATACGGCCACCTAAAATCACCCCAAGAAAACCATAAAAGAGTAAATCTGAAACTTGCTCCCGCGTCCATATCCCCTTTGAACGGTCGGCTTGGCGGTTCAACAACCACATAGCCGCAACAAATCCGACTAAATAGGTAAAACCATACCAACGCAGTGCCGGTTCAAAGGTTTGTCCAAAAAGATTAAACGGTCCAAATGAAACGATCACGGGATCGATATTGGGGAAACTCAACGCCATAACACATCCATTAGCAGCCTCAAACTGAGATAAACATAAAAACTAGGTCAGAATTAACTTAAGGCCGACACATAGAAGTAACAGTGCAAATATCTTTTTAAGTACAGGTGTTGGCCAAGTGCTCGCCGCTTTTACCCCCACAGGCGCCATCAAGACAGAAGTGATCACTAAACCAAACAATGCAGGTAAATAGATATAGCCTAAGGTACCATAGGGCAACTCAGGGGCATTCATTCCTGCAATAATATAGCCGAAACTGCCAGAAAGAGAGATTAAGAAGCCCATCGCCGCAGAAAAGCCCACGGCTTGACGCATCTGTAAACCATAAAAAGTCAAAAATGGCACTATCAGTATACCGCCACCTATCCCGGTCAAACCTGCCAAAACCGCAACAAAAGCCGATACAACAAAAAGCACTACTGAATTAGGTAATTGACGATTTGATTCGGCCTTAACGGGATAAGCCATTTGAATTGTCATTAAAATCACAAAGATGGCAAAACCTTGTTGTAACTTATCAGCGGGAATACGCTCAGCAATAAAACCTGAAGCCAGCGCGCCTATAATCAGGCCCGGTAACATTGATTTGAATAAATCCCAAGGCACATTGCCACGCTTATGGTGGGCACGTGCCGACGAAATAGAGGTGAGAATAATGGCTGCTAGCGAAGTGGCAATTGCAATATGGGGGAGCTGAGTAGAGCTAATACCGACCGATGGCAAAATATAAAGCAGTGCCGGCACTACAATCAAGCCGCCACCGATACCTAATAACCCTGCCATAAAGCCGACAAATGCGCCTAAAGCCAAGCAAATAAAGAACACCAACAACAAACTATCCACACGAGTACCTACAGCGTGATAAATTGAGGGCCTTAGCTTAAAGCAAAACACAGCATTAGTTAATTAAGAATTGTTGCGAGACCCTGCTGGGTCAAATATTCTTTAACCAGCTCACGCACTTGGAAGCCGTTTGATAGGCTCAGCGCTTTAGCAAGTAATTGATCTAAATCGGCCCGCGCAACACGTCGCAATAGATAATTGATCCGCGCTAAACTGCCCTGATTCATACTCAACTGATCGTATCCCATAGCCACCAGCAAAATGGCCCCCATAGGTTCGCCCGCTAACTCTCCACAGATACTAATATCGAGTTTATGGTATCGACAATCGAGGTGCGCCTGATGCAAAGCCCGCAATATTCCAGGATGATAACTGTCAAATAACGAGCTCACCCGCGGGTTATTACGGTCAACAGCCAGCAAATATTGGGTTAAATCATTACTACCAACAGAGACAAAATCCACTCGTTTTGCCACATCATCCAACTGATATAACATGGCAGGCACTTCGAGCATAATGCCTATTCGTGGCATCACTATGTCGCTGTTAACATCGTTTTTTAATTCGACATAGGCTTGTTGCAAATATTCTAAGGATTGATCGATTTCATCTAAGTTGCTGACCATAGGCAGCAAAATACTTAACTGTTTACCGTCTCCCCCAGCCTGTAGCATGGCCCGTAACTGCACCAAAAAAAGCTCAGGATGATCCAGAGACAAGCGAATACCGCGCCATCCAAGGAAAGGATTGTCTTCTTTAATCGGGAAATACGGTAAAGGTTTATCGCCTCCCACATCTAAAGTACGCATCACCACAGGTCGACCGGACGCTGCCGATAAGACCTGTTGATAGACTTTGACTTGCTCAGATTCACTCGGGAAGCGCTGTTGTAACATAAAAGGAATTTCAGTGCGATAAAGCCCAATACCGTCGGCGCCCTCTGCAATTTCAGAGGCCACACCACTGAGTAATCCCGCATTGAGATACAAGCGAATACGTGAACCATCTAAGGTTACAGAAGGCAGCGCTAATTCTTGGGCATACTGGCGTTGCAAGGCTTTTTGTGCCGAAATCAGGCTACGATACTCACCGACAATCGCAGGTGATGGCGACACCAATAACTGACCACGGCTTGCGTTTACGACTAAAAGTTTTTGGTCAATATTGGCGGATAACAGTTGCTCTACACCTGTAATAGCAGGCACACCTAAGGCACGGGCTAAAATGGCGGCATGGGAGTTTACGCCACCAAGCTCAGTGACAATACCCGCAAGCTTTTGCCTTGGGAACTCAGCCAACATAGTCGCATCGGCTTCACGGGTAATGAGGATTACAGGTTTATCGGGCTCAAGCTCTAGACGTTCTGGCTCAATAAGTTGGCGCAATACTTTTTGACCTAAGTCGCGAATATCGCTAGCCCGCTCCTTAAGGTAAGGGTCTTCCATTGCTAAAAACTGTTGAATATAGCGTAGAGACACTCGGCTCACCGCCGACTCAGCAGCCCAGCCTAATTGCACTTCACGGGTATATTCGCCGCCTAAACTAGCATCATCGAGCAGTAACTGTAATGCATTGAAAATGGAGACAACTTCGTCATCTTGCTCGCGATCAAACCGTTGAGATAAGGCACCTATTGCTTCTTTACAACGCACCATAGCCGTGGTTAAGCGACTCGATTCATAGGCAATATCGTCAGAACGCATCTCAGGCTGTTCAAGGGGAATTTCCCCACCAAGCACGAAGGCATACGCAATGGCGATACCGTTTGATGCTGAAGTACCTTGAAACAGAATTTGTTGGTGATGGGAGCTGACTTGTGCTTTTTGTTTTAAGCCACGCACCGCCATCGCTAATTGGGCGGCGAGCGTCATCAGGAAGGCTTCTTCGCCCTCACTAAATTGGCGAGCACTCGCCTGCTGTACCACTATCACCCCTACCACAGCCTTCTGGTAGATAATAGGTACAGCTAAAAAAGCGCGGTATTCTTCTTCGGCGACTTCAGGAAAAAGCTTAAACCTTGGATGAAGCCGAGCATCCGCTAAATTAACGGCCTCTTCTCGCTGGGCAGCAAGTCCAACTAAACCTTCAGTCAGCGGCATACGTACTCGACCAACGGCGCTTTTTTCAAGACCATCGGTTGCAGATAACACGAGTTCTTGCTCTTCTAGGATATAGATGGAGCAACATTGGGTTTCCATCGCCGCTTTAGTCGATGAAACTAAGATTTCTAATGCGGTTTCCAAACTGTGGGCAGATGCCACAGCCTGAGTAATATCCCTAAGCGTATTTAACACTGTTTTCAATCCTCTTTTGAAATCAGCCCGTTGTTTTTTGTCTTCCCCGTTTCCTAGGTATTTCTAGGGTTTGGAATGACAATGCCGTTACCGCAAACTCTTTCATCACCTTACGATAAACATCACGCTTAAATGACACGACTTGCCGCACAGGATACCAATAACTTACCCAGCGCCAATCGTCAAATTCAGGATGCCCAGAAGAACTCAAATTAATCGCACTATCTTGGCTTTTCAGTTGTAACAGAAACCACTTTTGTTTTTGCCCGATACACACAGGTTTACTGTCTTGCCTCACTAAACGCTTTGGCAAACGATAGCGCAACCAAGAACGTGTCGAGGTTAATATATGCACGTGTTCAGGTCTTAGGCCCACTTCTTCATACAACTCACGGTACATAGCCTCTTCTGCTGTCTCGCCATCATCGACGCCACCTTGAGGAAATTGCCATGAGTGTTGACCGAAACGTCTAGCCCACATGACTTGGCCATATCTATTACAAATTATAATGCCCACATTTGCGCGAAAGCCGTCGCTATCAATCACATGGACTCCAAATCACATTAAATTTTAATAAACTGATTGTTTCATAAAGCTAGTCTCTCAGCAAACCTCTATTTTATCCTAAGCTTTGGATAACATCTGACTTAAAAGACATTTATCAACAACGCTAGGGGATGAAATCCGGGGATATCCACATTTTCTGTGGATATCTCTGTTTGAAACTCAGGTGAACTTGTTATAACGTTCAAAAAACATCTATTTACCATCATTTTAAAAAATTAGAGTTAAAACTTAATAACAAATAAATTCATAGCCTTGCATTTTTATCACGATTTATTTTAGACTGAAAAACCAATAAAGCTCATTATTTGACCAGCAAGAAGTATTTCTATCATTCTCGCGATATAACTCAACTTTATACACAAATAGTGTCCACAACTGTCCACAAAAGCCAGAATAAATGCACTTTATTCGCATTGACTTAGGGTTTTTATTAGGTTAAGAGGCTCACTTTACTGAGTTATCCATAATATCTGTGGATAAGTATGTGGGGAACGCAAGGGAAAGCAGAGAGTAACTTTGAACACTTTTTTGCAAAACGGGGGTTAACACGGATATAAAATTTAAAATCAGTCACTTAGAATAAAAACATTCGGTACAAGTTAATCCACCCTGTAGGGCTCATTTTTTAACCACCATTGCTAAGCAGTTATTTTTAAGTAAAATCCAGCCATGAATCGAATTATCCCCCCCGAGAATCTATCTGAACTACTCGAACGTGCCAACATGATGGCGGGCGTGAGTTTGGCGCAGATAGCAAGCCAAAGAAGCATTCGTGTCCCCAAGGATCTTAAACGCAATAAAGGTTGGGTCGGTCAATTAATCGAAATGGAATTAGGCGCAACGGCGGGTTCTAAACCTGAGCAAGATTTTCTGCATTTAGGGGTCGAGCTTAAAACTATCCCCATTGATACACAGGGGCGACCGCTGGAGACCACTTATGTCTGCGTGGCGCCGCTATCGAATATCCAAGGATTAACCTGGCAAAACAGCTTAGTCTGCCATAAGTTACAGCGAGTACTTTGGGTACCCGTTGAAGGAGAGAGGCATATTCCTGTGGGTGAGCGCCGTATAGGTACGCCAATATTGTGGGAACCGGATCCGCACGAGTTGCAATTACTGCAACAGGATTGGGAAGAGATCATGGAGCTTATCGCCCTCGGAAAAGTAGAGAGGCTTACAGCGCGCCACGGAGAAGTGCTGCAATTGCGACCTAAGGCCGCGAATAGTAAGGCGTTAACACAAAGCATTGCCGAAGATGGTAGCCTCAAAATGACCAACCCTAGGGGCTTTTATTTAAAGACCAGTTTCACTGCTATAATACTTAATAAGGTATTTGGTTAATTTTTAGTAACGATATGGACTTGGATTGATCCAGATCACAAATTTCACTGGCACTAAGGTGACTCTTTTCTATAAACTACGGCATCCTGAAATCACAGCCGTATTCGGATACCAATCAAGCAGTGAGAGCACGTAGACAAGCGAAAAAACTCCTTTTTGCGATTTTAGCTTGGGCGATTGCCATGGCTGCATTCGTGTTTTTTCGATATGCCCAATCACCAGAGCTGCCCCAATGGGCGGTAAGTTCGGCTGATCTCGCAACACTTGCTATCTACATGGGGATTATTTTCGGCAGCTTACATTGGATGTCGAACGTCATTGCCGATTTCAGTGCAATCAATCGTCTCCCCTATGTGTTTTCAGTCATCTTTAAGGGCTTGTTTTTATTACTGGGTGCTACGACGTTAGCTTATATGACTCAGTTTTTAAATATGTGGGCCATCGAAAATCACATGTCGACCCTCAGACAAATGCTGACGGCGCACATTCTCTATAGTCCTTCATTCCAAGCATTGATCGTATATTTGGTCGTCGTACGAGTCAGCTTAGCTTTTGTCGAACAAATGGCATTATTAGTCGGGCCGCGTATTTTACTCAACATAGGCCTTGGTAAATACCATAAGCCAAGATATGAGCAGCGCTTATTCCTCTATTTAGACATGGTCGCCTCAACCACACATGCCGAATCACTTGGCGATTACCGCTTTAGTCGATTGATCCAAGACAGCTTTAGTTTACTTTCAGATACTGTGTCCAATAACGAAGCTGAAATCTACCGCTATATGGGAGATGCAGTGCTGCTTCACTGGCCATTAGAAGAAGGGATAGTTCACGACCGCTGCATGAATATCTATTTTGAATTTAGCCAACAACTGAACTGGCAACGCCGCTACTTTGAAGAGCATTATGGCTTTGTGCCGAAATTTAAAGCGGCGGCCCATTGTGGCCAAGTCGTCGCTGCAGTTGTTGGTGTACAGAAACAAGAAATTAGTTTCTTTAGTGACGTGCTCAATACCTTAGCAAGACTGCAAGACCAATGTAATCCACTAGGACAGCGCATGTTGATTTCGGGTGCACTCGCGGGACGTTTAGATAACCCCAACACTCAGTATCACCTATCAAATCTAGGCCCAGTCAAACTCAAAGGGAAACAACACTCAATTGAAGTGTTTGGCGTTTCCCCGCTCTGATTTGTAATCGACTTTAAGCTTTAGCTTGAATTAATGCTTTGCAGTTACAGTCAGTTTATTCCTCGTCCTTAGTTAATAATTTTTGGATCATTAAACCTAAAGTGCGGAAAGTTAAGATCCGACTGGTGGTTTGACGCCAGACCAGGCCGATATCACGGTAAGGTGCCTCACCCGGTGGCGTCATCACCACTAAATCTGTGTCATTCAAAATACCCGCATCAATCGCCATTTGCGGAAGAAACGTGGTGCCCAGTTTACTGTTCACCATCTGCACTAAAGTATGCAAACTGGTGGCGGCAAACGGATTGACTTTCGCACTATCACCTAGCTGACATGCAGTAATAGCATGGCCTGTGATGCAATGCTCACTTTGCAGAAGAAAAATGCTCTCGTCCGGCAGAGTTTGATAATCAATAGGTTGATGTATGCCACCCGCTAAATCTTTGTGGGCAACCATTTTGAAAGGATCTATGCCCACTTTCATGCTGTGGTAACCGCTAGTATCAACGGGTAGCGCTAGGATCAATAAGTCCAGCTCTCCTTTACCCAAAGCATCTAGCAAACGCTCAGTGGTATCTTCCTTCAATAATAAACTCATCGCCGGATAAGATTGCTGACACTGGCGGATCACACGACTCAATAGGAAAGGCGCTATGGTTGGAATACAGCCTAAGCGAATATCCCCCGTCATCGGCTCACCTTGATTTTTCACTAATTCCACCAAATCATCCACATCAGTGAGAATTTTACGGGCGCGCTGCACCACTTCTTCACCAATGGCGGTAAACATAAATGACTTATGGTCTCGCTCAATCAACTGATGTCCTAACTGCTCTTCTAGGTTTTGGATCCCACTTGAAAGCGTTGATTGACTGACAAAACACACCTTAGCGGCGCGGTTAAAATTCTGCTCTTGATGGAGATTCACCAAATAGAATAAGTTTTTTAAGCTAGGTAAACTTTTCATTTTCTCGATTGCCATTAAGGTTATGAATTAAGAAATTAAATCTACTTTAGCATAAGTGATGAGCAATAACGCGGCATAAGATATCAGGATTGTGACCCGAATCGATATTCAATCGGTTCGCCGTAAAACTTAAGTGGGAGTAACAAAATAAGATGGGAAAAGCACTAACAAGAAAATGTCGAAAACAACAAACTTAATCGTAAAACCAATGCAAGATTCACTCAATTGAGCGCAACAATAGACATTATTGCTGCGCCTTAACGTACCTTAGCAAATAATATTTTATGCTTTGGCTTGGAGGAATAACTTTAACTGTTGTAAATCTGCACTCGCGTGTTCAACGATGTCAGCAACCCAAGAGCCATGTTCAGCATCCCATCTTGCTTCTTCGCCATGCTGTAATAATTGGGCGATTTGCTGAATACGTTTTAACCCCACAGAACCTGCAGCACCTTTAAATTTATGTGCTTCTGAACATAAGGTATCTTTGTCTGCTGCGTCGTTAGCCTTCACTAGATTTCCAACATATTCAGGCATTAGCTGCTCAAATAACACCACACTCTTGAGTAAGGTACCGGCACCAATGGCGCTGCAGTACTGTTCGAGAGTATTGAGATCTAGGATTGCTTCTAATTCAACTGTGGCCATAAGGCCTCCCTTAAGTAGTTCAATGCTTAAAACGAATTTATCACATGATACCCACTAAAATTGTCAGTGCAACTTATAGCGATATTCATGGTCTAATTCAGATTAAAATTAACAAAAAACAAACTAATAGTCGTAAATAAACGCTTACGAAATAATAGCGACGACATAACATTTAGGGAGTAAATTTATCCCACTAACTTGCCTCTATCGTTGCGCTAATGCGTGCCCTTGTCCACCATAAAGCTGCAAATTATCCACAATCGCCACCAATCCATCCCAACGATAGGCACACCAATCGGGTGCTAATAGCATAGGTTTTTTCGCATAAGCGGTGACACGGTGAAAAATCACTTCCGCGGGAGTATGGCGGATCATCTCGCCGACACTGTGAGCATAATCCTCAAGACTCAATAAAGGTAAGCGCCCACTTCGCCACGACTTAGCCATAGTGCTACCTTCGACGATATGCAAAGGATGTAGCTTCAAGCCATCAACGCCCTGCTGCAATACAGCAGCTAAAGTCGCCATATAATCGCTATGGGTTTCATCGGGTAAGCCAAGAATGAGATGAGTGCACACCTTAAGACCGCGAGCTCTCGCCCTCGACACAGTGTCACAATAACAAGCGAAATCATGGCCACGGTTAATTCTACGCAGTGTTTCATCTTTGGCTGTTTGCAACCCGAGCTCTAACCACACATCGACACCATTTTCCTGATAGCGCGCCAGTAAATCCAGTACATTATTCGGCACACAATCGGGGCGAGTTCCAACACATAAACCGACTATCTCGCCATCTTTAACCGCTTCATCGTACTTAGCCATTAACACTTGATATTCATCGTAAGTGCTAGTGTAGGCTTGAAAATAAGCAATAAATTTATCGGCTTGTGCCTGAGGCTTCGCCTCACGATAGCGGCTCTTACCCTGTTCGAGTTGCTCAGTAATACTCAATACATCGGCGGTTTGATGGCTAAATGACGCCACATTACAGAAAGTACAACCTCCACGCCCTAAAGTGCCGTCACGGTTAGGGCAAGTAAACTTGGCATCTATAGTAAGTTTTCGCAGTCGGGTGCCATATCGCGCCTTACAAACGGCACCAAAGGTGTTCACATATGCATCAAGCCCCATCAGAGCACCCACCAAATTTCATATCGCTTCATTGAGAATAACCAAGATAAAATCACAAATAGAAAAGAAAATACGTGAACAAATAGAAGAAAAAGCTTAGTGTAAATAAGGTAGCGAGAGTTTTCTTGGCGCTACATCAAATTCCCGCCTGACTCATACCGTTATTATCATAAATGTGCGCATCCTCAAATTAGCCAGCTTACCGCTGAGATCTTGCTCACATCAAAAATGAATAACAATTCAACAATTTTAATTTTTTATCTATTTACTGTGTTTGCAATAAAAATCACTATTTCTAAATCAAAAACAATCCCATCAGCATGTTACACCTTGGTAAATTTTGAGTTTGATAGTTTTTAAAATTCTTTTTATTCATAATGTTATACGGCACATTTTACTGTTGACGTTAACGTAAGGCAATTGTGATTTGTGTATGAAACATGAATTAATACCCATGTTTTATGCAAATTTTTGGTTTGACCTTTATTGAATCTCAGGCTAATTTGGGTGGTTCGGGTGCATATCTATAGAAAGTCTTTACATTTTCTCCCCGAGTAGTAATCAGTTGAGGTCTAGGGAGGTTTTTGTATGAGCTTATATCATCCCAGTTTTGAGCGGGACAATTGTGGTTTTGGGTTGATAGCACAGATGGATGGCGAAGCCAGCCACCGTATAGTGCGCACGGCAATCCATGGTCTAGATCGCATGAAGCACCGAGGGGGCATTGCCTCCGACGGTCGCACTGGCGACGGCTGTGGTTTATTAATGCAATTACCCGTGCAATTTTTTGAAGCGATTGCCGCGGAAAATGATTGGCATTTGAGCAGAAAATTTGCCGTAGGTATGCTGTTTTTAAGTCAAGATGATGAACTGGCTGACCAAGCCAAGTTTATTCTTGAGCGCGAACTCGAGCGTGAAACCTTAAGTATTGCAGGCTGGCGCAAGGTGCCTGTCAATCCCGATGTGTTAGGTGAAATTGGCAAGGCTAGCCTGCCACAAATCTATCAAGTGCTGATCAACGCCCCCATTGGCTGGCGTGAAAAAGACTTGGAACGTCGCCTTTATATGGCGCGTCGCCGCCTAGAGCAGCAGATCACCGACGACAAAGACTTCTATGTCGCGAGTTTGTCAGGCCAAGTTATCGTCTATAAAGGTCTGATGATGCCTGTAGACTTGCCCGCGTTTTATCCCGATCTCGCGGACATTCGCTTAAAAAGCTCTATATGCCTATTCCATCAACGTTTCTCAACGAATACTTCTCCTAAATGGCCATTAGCTCAGCCGTTTAGATATTTAGCCCATAACGGCGAAATCAATACGATTACGGGTAACCGTCAATGGGCCCGCGCCCGTGCCTATAAGTTTAATTCACCGCTACTGCCAGATTTGCAGCAGGCCGCTCCCTTTGTGAATGAAACAGGCTCAGACTCTTCATCTTTAGATAACATGCTGGAAATGCTGTTATCTGGTGGCATGGACTTATACCGTGCCATGCGTCTATTGATCCCGCCTGCTTGGCAAAGTAATCCGGAAATGGATGACGAATTAAAAGCCTTCTACGACTTTAACTCTATGCACATGGAGCCTTGGGATGGTCCGGCAGGTATTGTGATGACCAACGGTCGCCATGCCGCCTGCGCTGTTGACCGTAATGGTCTGCGTCCATCACGTTATGTGATCACAAAAGATCGTATTTTGACCTTAGCTTCCGAAGTCGGAATTTGGGATTACGCCGCCGATGAAGTGATTGAAAAAGGCCGTGTTGGGCCTGGCGAATTGCTGGTATTAGATACCTTGAACGGCCGCCTGTACCAATCCTTTGAAATTGATAACGATCTTAAACGCCGCCACCCTTACAAAGAGTGGATGGCGAAAAACAGCCGTACTTTAACGCCAGCGGAAGATTTAGCCTCTGAGCAGCACGGTGCCAGCGAGTTAAGCCCTGAACTATTGTTGCAATACCAAAAACAATTTGGCTATACCCGTGAGGAATTAGAACAAGTTATTTGGGTATTGGCGAAGCAAGGTGAAGAAGCCACAGGTTCTATGGGCGACGACACACCTATGGCGGTCTTGTCGAAAAAGTCACGTTCCCTGTATGACTATTTTAGGCAGAAATTTGCTCAAGTAACGAATCCCCCCATAGATCCATTACGTGAAAAGCACGTCATGTCATTGACCACTTGTATTGGCCGTGAACAGAACCTCTTCAATGAAACGACTGGGCATGCTTACCGGGTGATGTTCAATTCACCTATTTTATTATTCAGTGATTTTAACCAGTTACTGGGATTAGATAGCACTTACTATCGCGCCAATATTGTCGATTTAAATTACGAACCACAGGAAGGCTTAGAAAGCGCCATTCGCCGCATCACAGCCGAAGCCGAGCGTTTGGCCCGCAGCGGCACGACTTTGTTGATCCTTTCGGATAGAGCCATAGGTAAAACGGCGCAAGTGATCCCCGCGGCCATGGCGGTCGGTTCTGTGCAGCAAATGCTGGTGAATAAGAGCCTGCGCTGCGACACCAATATCATAGTTGAAACCGCATCGGCGCGAGATCCGCACCACTTTGCCGTATTACTTGGCTTTGGTGCCACGGCGATTTATCCATATTTAGTGTATGAGTCAATTTCCGAACTGGCGAAACGCCATGACTTAACCGATACCACGGCATTGATGTTGAACTTCCGCTACGGCATCGAAAAAGGCTTGCGTAAGATCATGTCCAAAATGGGCATCAGCACTGTCGGCTCCTATCGTTGCAGCCAACAATTTGAAGCCATAGGCATTGCCAGCGAAGTGATCGAACTGTGCTTTAAAGGCGTAATTAGCCGCATTGAGGGCGCAGGCTTTGCTGAAATCGCCCAAGACCAAGCGATTCTGCACAAAGCCGCCTACCGTGCCCATGTGCCATTACCGCAAGGTGGCCTGCTGAAATACGTTGAGGGCGGCGAGTATCACTGCTTCAACCCTGATGTGGTCAACACCTTGCAAGCGTCATTGATTGACAAAGACTTCGCGAGCTATAAAAAATTCGCCGAACTCGTCGACAATCGTCCCGTGGCCACACTGCGTGACTTAATCGGTATTAAGGGCGCACAAACATCGATTGATATCGCTAACGTCGAAGGCGCAGCGGGCTTGTATCAACGCTTTGACAGCGCAGCCATGAGTATCGGTGCTTTGAGCCCCGAAGCCCATGAAGCGCTGGCTATTGCAATGAACCGCTTAGGCGGCCGCTCGAACTCAGGTGAAGGTGGTGAGGATGCTCGCCGCTTTAATACTGAACGCAACTCTGCAATTAAACAGATTGCCTCGGCACGCTTTGGCGTCACGGCGCATTATTTAGTTAATGCCGATGTGTTGCAGATTAAAGTCGCCCAAGGGGCAAAACCCGGTGAAGGTGGCCAGTTACCCGGCCATAAAGTCAGTGTTGAAATCGCCGGACTGCGTCATGCACGTCCTGGTGTGACCTTGATTTCACCGCCGCCGCACCACGATATTTACTCTATCGAAGATTTAGCCCAGCTGATTTTCGATTTGAAGCAAATCAACACTAAAGCACTGATTTCAGTGAAACTCGTATCAGAACCCGGTGTCGGCACGATCGCCACTGGTGTGGCCAAAGCCTATGCGGACATGATCACGATTTCAGGGTATGACGGCGGCACAGGTGCTAGCCCAATTACCTCAGTGAAATATGCGGGCAGTCCATGGGAGCTAGGGTTAGCCGAAGTGCATCAATCGCTAGTGGAAAATGGTCTACGCCATAAAATTCGCCTGCAGGTCGATGGCGGCTTAAAAACCGGTACCGATGTGATTAAAGCCGCGTTATGGGGCGCCGAAAGCTTTGGTTTTGGTACTGTGCCTATGATCGCCCTAGGTTGTAAATACCTGCGTATTTGCCACTTGAACAACTGTGCGACTGGCGTAGCAACGCAAGATAAAAACCTGCGCGACAACCATTACCATGGTCTGCCAGAGCGAGTGATGACTTACTTTGAGTTTGTTGCACAGGAAGTTCGTGAATGGATGGCGACCTTAGGGGTGAGTAAGTTTGAAGACCTCGTTGGCCACAGCGAATGGTTATATGCCCTCGAAGGTCAAACCGCGAAGCAACAAGGGCTCGACTTATCGCCGATTTTGTATCAACCCAAGGTGCCAGCAACCTCGTCACGCACTTGGCAAGAAACCAATCCACCGGCGGATTTAGGGCTGCTTAACCAGCATTTATTAAACGAATGCCAAAGCGCCGTCGATAAGGGCGAGAGTTTCGATGCAGCTTACAGCATCAACAACACAGACCGTTCCGTTGGCGCGACGTTGTCAGGCTATATCGCGAGCACACTCGGCGTCAAAGGCACCAAAGCGCCGGTCAAACTGAGCTTTAACGGCAGTGCCGGCCAAAGCTTTGGCGTGTGGAACAGCCCAGGCCTTGAGTTAAAACTCTGCGGCGATGCCAACGACTATGTGGGTAAAGGCATGTCTGGCGGCCAGATTGTCATATACCCGCCTATTGGCAGCCCGTTCCAAAGTGAGCGCAGCGCCATTGTCGGTAACACGTGTCTTTACGGCGCGACGGGCGGCAAGTTCTTCGCCGCAGGTCAAGCAGGCGAGCGTTTTGCAGTCCGTAACTCTGGGGCGATTGCTGTGGTTGAAGGGCTTGGCGATAACGGCTGCGAATACATGACCAGCGGCATTGTGGTTGTCCTTGGTAAAACAGGGGTGAACTTCGGCGCTGGGATGACAGGCGGTTTTGCCTATGTGTTCGATCAATTCGGCCGCTTCAATCGCCGTGTGAATACTGAGCTTGTCGATACTCAAAAACTCGAATCACCGATCCATCAACAACATTTAAAAGGTCTGATTGAAGCCCACGTGGCCGAAACGGGCAGCGAACATGCCAAGATGATCTTAAGTGATTTTGGTAACTGGTTAGATTGCTTCGTATTAGTAAAACCTAAAAATATTGCCGTGGCCGATCTGCTCAAATTAGAGAAATCGAGCCCAGAATTAGTTGTAAAAGCGGGGTAATGGCGCATGAGTAACGATTTTCAATTTATTGAAGTGGGTCGTAAAGACCCCGCTAAACACCCTGCAGCTAAACGTGCGACTCAGTTTATTGAGATTTATCAGCCCTTTGCCCAGCCTCAAGTGGCTGAGCAAGCGGACCGCTGTTTAGATTGCGGCAATCCTTATTGTGAGTGGAAGTGCCCGCTACACAATTATATTCCTAACTGGCTCAAGCTAGCGGAACAAGGCCGCATCATGGAAGCGGCAGATTTAGTGCATGAGACCAACACGCTACCCGAAATCTGCGGCCGTGTTTGTCCACAGGACAGACTCTGTGAAGGTGCTTGTACTCTGAACGACGACTTTGGCGCTGTCACTATCGGTAATGTCGAAAAATACATTACCGACACAGCGATCGCCCAAGGCTGGCGCCCCGATATGAGCAAGGTCACGCCACGCCCTGAACGAGTGGCGATTGTCGGTGCGGGTCCTGCAGGTTTAGGCTGCGCGGATATTCTGTCTCGCAACGGTGTTAAAGCTGTGGTCTTTGATAAATATCCACAAATTGGTGGTCTACTCACCTACGGTATTCCGTCTTTTAAACTCGACAAAGCCGTTATGGCGACCCGTCGCAGTGTATTAGAAGGCATGGGCATTGAGTTCAAACTCGGTGTCACTGTAGGTAAGGACATCCCATTTACTAAACTGCTCGAAGAATACGATGCCGTCTTCCTCGGTATGGGCACCTATACCGCGATGAAAGCAGGCCTTGAGGGTGAAGATGCCCAAGGCGTATACCAAGCCCTGCCCTATTTGATTGGTAACACCCATCATTTAATGGGCACGCAAGATGCGCAAACGCCCTACCTGAACCTTGAAGGTAAACGTGTTGTGGTATTAGGCGGTGGTGATACTGCGATGGATTGCGTACGCACAGCCGTCAGGCAAGGTGCCAGCAGCGTAGTCTGTGCTTACCGCCGAGACGAGGCCAACATGCCGGGTTCACGCCGCGAAGTACAAAATGCGCGGGAGGAAGGGGTTAACTTCCTGTTTAACCGTCAACCTGTGGCGATTAAAACCCAAGATGGCAAAGTAGTTGGCATTGAATGCGTCGAAACAGCCATGGGCAAAGCCGATGCCAGCGGTCGTCAACGGGCCGAAGCGATTGCAGGTAGCGAACAGTTGCTCGAAGCCGATGCGATTATTATCGCCTTTGGTTTCCAGCCTAGCCCTGCCCCTTGGTTTGCCGAACACGGTATCGAGCTCGATCAATGGGGCCGAGTCAAAGCGAGCAAGTTAGACGAAAACCCATTCCAAACCACAAACCCGAAAGTGTTTGCCGGTGGTGATATGGTGCGTGGTTCTGACTTAGTCGTGACAGCCATTGCCGAAGGTCGCGATGCCGCCCAAGGTATTCTTAATTACTTAGACTAAGTGCTATAGATTAAGCGCCAACGTGTTTGTTTTACAGGTAAAAAACATTTTACCCTTGTCATTTAACAAGCACTCCAATGGCTGGACTCGTGCAAACGAGTTCAGCCATTATCAAGCAATCCCAATCTCGCCATAACGACTGCATAAAACTGTGTGGTATATTAGCCAGCATTCCCGTGTCCCACTCTTTAAGTGTTGAATCAAAAAGGTCTCCCATGAAAATTGGAATTATTGGCGCAATGGAGCCAGAAGTCGCTCACCTGATCGCCGCCATGACAAATGCGACATCGCAAACCATTGCTGGTATTGAATTTATTGCTGGTACACTCGCAGGTAAAGACGTAGTCGTGACTCGCTCAGGCATAGGTAAAGTCGCCGCAAGTATTGCGACCACGCTACTCATCGAAAAATATGCGCCGGATGCGGTGATCAATACTGGTTCTGCCGGTGGTTTTGTGGATTCGCTGGCCATTGGCGATATCGTGATTTCTTCTGAAGTGCGTCACCATGATGTGGATGTCACCGCCTTTGGGTATGAAATTGGCCAAATGGCGCAGCAACCAGCTGCGTTTATTCCTGCCGCACATTTAGTTGAAGCCGCCAACAAAGCGATTGCTCAACTGGGTGAAGTCAAAGCGATTGAAGGTTTGATTTGTACTGGCGATAGCTTTATTTGCGATCCTGTTCGCACCCAAGCCATGCTCAAAAACTTTCCTACTATGGCTGCCTGTGAGATGGAAGGCGCGGCAATCGCTCAAGTTTGTCATCAGTTTGGAGTGCCATTTGTGGTGATCCGCTCTTTATCGGATAACGCCAACAATGACTCGCCAGTGGATTTCGACTCTTATATTGTCAAAGCGGGTTATCACTCGGCTCTGATGGTGATGTTGCTGCTTGAGCAACTGAATCCTAGCGCAATAAAATAATCACTTAAGTGGAAAGTACCGAATGCACACCTCTTTTTATCAACAACTTGTCGAGATAGATGGCGCTTTGTTTGAAGGCTTTTTGGTACTTTTTTTTGCTTTGTTATTGGCGCGGTTAGCGCCATTACCACGGGAAATGCAGCCGCTTATTTGGTTTGGCCATTTAGCTAAGCAACTCGCCGCCAAGGTAAATCGCCCAGAACGCTCTCCAAGCCAACAAGCCACAGCAGGCTTTTTAGCTATGTTGCTATTGCTGTTTCCATTTTGGGCCATTATCACCTTTTTGCTCGAACTGGCTGCCTTTCCATGGTTTTTCGAATTTTTGGTGCTTTATCTGTGTTTAACCGATGCAGGGTTTAGCCAAGTCGCCGATGAAATCGCTAAAGCCTTAAAACGTGGAGACAATACCAGCGCAAAAAAGCTTTTACAGCCTTGGGTGGTGCGCGATACCGATAGTTTGTCGGAAATAGGCCTAGCCAAAGCCACCATAGAAAAACTCGCCACAGCGCCTATTTACGGCACAGCATCGACCATTTTCTTTTTCGCTATTGCTGGAGCACCGCTAGTGCTAGCAGTGCGCATGCTCAAACAACTCGAATTGAGCTGGCCGCCCATTCAACCAAAGTATCAACATTTCTGCAGTACTGTGAATGGTGTATCGATTATCTTGCTGGCGATTCCGGCTTGGTTGTGGAGCCTGTCGCTCGCCATTCAAGGCGGGCCTAAGGCGTTTGCAAAACTTTTTAGAGCCCCTAAAAATCATCACGCTATTCGAGGTTATGTTCTCAGTGTGAATCTCGTGGCCAGTATTTTGAGAATCGAGCTCGGTGGACCACAGAAGTTTGCTGGCGTGCGTATCAATGTGGATAAATTGTGCTACGGTCCGCAGCCAACCTGTGATGACATCACGCCTGCAATTAAGCTGACCTCACGTGCCTGTGCTATCTGGTTTAGCTTTATCATTATACTGCCCTTGTTATGGGCAAGTTTACGTTGGTTACAAAGCCTGTGATATGATGCCGCATTATCTCAACGTGAAGTTAAAGGCTGACCATCTTGCTCGAAAACATGCATGTTTCATTAACAACACCTGCGTTGTTATTTCCTGCTATCTCATTGTTACTATTAGCTTATACCAATCGTTTTTTTGCCTTAGCCGCATTAATCCGAAATTTAAGCAATGGTGAAAAACCCGTACATAAAGATCAAATTAAAAACCTGAGCCAGCGTATTACCATCATTCGTCGAATGCAGGAAGCAGGCGTGTCAAGCTTTGCCCTATGCGTACTGTGTATGATTTTTATCTATATAGGCTTTAATAAAACCGGCTCAGTGATTTTTGGCGCTAGCCTACTGCTCTTGCTCTATTCACTGATTTTATCTGTGATTGAAATCCGCATCTCTGTTGACGCATTAAATATCCATATCAAAGAGATGAGTAAATGAGCCAGTGGATCTACTTTTTTGATTTATGGGGTACCGCTGTATTTGCATTATCCGGCGCACTTGCCGCTGGACGCCATAGAATGGACCCCTTTGGCGTTATCGTGCTCGCCTCGGTTACCGCTGTCGGTGGTGGCAGTATTCGTGATGCCTTAATTGGTGCAACGCCAGTGTTCTGGATCCGCGACCCGAATTACATCATAGTGATCCTCGCGACCGTGCTCGTCTGTTTGCTATTAGTCCGTCGCCCTCGTAAAGTACCCGAGTATATTTTACCTGTCGCAGATGCCTTTGGATTGGCCCTCTTTACCGTGATAGGTGCTGAAAAGGCCCTCAATATGGGCTTGAGTGGGATGATTGCCGTCGTAATGGGCTTGATCACAGGCGTGGGAGGAGGCATTATTCGAGACTTACTGTGTAGACAAGTTCCTATGGTCTTACGCACAGAAGTCTATGCCACAGCTTCAATCATAGGTGGTATCGGCTATACCGTGAGCTTAGCCTACGGTATGGGCGAAAAAATGGCGCTGTTTCTGGCGATGGCCAGTGCCCTATTAATCCGCTTAAGTGCCATCAAGTGGCATCTTTCATTACCGGCCTTTGATCTCAAGACCAAGAGGGAATAGTTTGCGAATATTGTGTTTTATTTTGTGCCTCATTTTTGTTCCAGCCCTCAATCCTGCAGCGGCGCAAGCCAACTCAGGTGAAATGCCACAAGAACAGCAGTTAGCCGTAAAATATATGAATGCGCTAACTGAACACGACTATAAGACACTGCGAAAATTCTATAACCGCGAAAGCGTCTTCTTCGACAAAACCGCCAACCGTAAATACACTGGCGGCCGCTTCATCATCGACTTCCTTGAGCGTGCCCACGAGGGCGTGCTCGAATACAACTTCAACATAGAACATATGTATAACGCAGGCTCTTTAGTAGTGATGATAGGTAACTACCATTTCAAGGGTCCAGGTGAACAATTTGGCAAACCGGGGAAAATCATCGATGTTGCGATACCTGGTGTGACAAGCCTTAAGATCGACATGCTCAATCGCAGAGTAACAGAACATGTCGACCTAATCGATTACCAGACCATGTCAGACCAATTAGCGATGCAGTAGTCACAAAATTTATCCGCCTTTGAAACTTGATCCCTAAAAACGAGTCGAAACTAACAATGAGTCAATACCACTGCGTATTTCACCTTTGAAAAATTGACTGAGCCGTTTCGTTTCAATGAGGTTTGTATGAAGTTTTTTGGATTGATAGCCCTACTCGCCCTTAATGGCTTAATACTGGCCCCCAAAGCACAGGCCTTACAGCCCATTATCGTTTCCTACGCCGTTCAGCCAGTAAGCCATTTTAATCAACAACTACGTACTGCTCAGGCGCAACATCAGCCTTGGTCGGAAGATCCCAATAAAATCAGCAGCCAATATGCAGGCAACAAATTTACTTTAGTGCGAACTCAAACCAATAAAGATGGCATTTTGACCTATCAAGTGAGCGAGCTTTCCAAGCAGCATCCACAGATGCTGTTGATTATCTCACTGAAACAAAACGCTAAACTTTGGCAGGTAAGTTCGGCCCAATTGGCATGGAAATGCAGCGGCGGGCAACACTTTGGCACCGACAGATGTAATATCGCCGAGCATGAGGCCAACACAGCGCCTTAATCTTGTTTTATGAAAAGATTCAAAAACAAAGAGCGCCCTAAGGCGCTCTTTTTGTTCGTTTAAACTTACTGTAGCGTAAACCTAACTAAACCAACGTCACTATACCAAAGTCACTTTGGCAAATTTACGTTTACCGACTTGGAATACAGCAACAGTACCCGCGAACAAAGTCATACGGCTATCTTCTAGCTTTTCGCCGTCCATCTTCACCGCGCCTTGCTTAATCATCCGCATCGCTTCTGAAGTCGATGACACTAAGTCAGCGTCTTTCAACAGATTGGCAATCGCAATACCTTCACCCGTAGCTAACTCAATTTCTTCGATATCATCGGGGATCATGCCCTTAGAACGATCGACAAAGGCTTGATGCGCACTTTCGGCAGACGCCGCATCATGAAAACGTGTGATAATTTCCTTTGCTAAGACAATTTTAGTGTCACGTGGATTAGACCCATTCGCCACGTCTTGCTTAAACTGCTCAATTTCAGCCAATGGGCGGAATGATAACAGCTCAAAGTAGCGCCACATCAAGTCGTCTGAAATTGACATCAGCTTGCCAAACATTTCATTGGCAGGTTCGCTCACGCCAATATAGTTATGCGCCGATTTAGACATTTTCTTCACGCCATCTAAACCTTCGAGCAGCGGCATCATGATCACAGCTTGTGGTTTTTGACCTTCGGCTTTTTGCAGTTCACGGCCCATTAACAGGTTGAACTTTTGATCTGTACCACCCAGCTCAACATCGGCCTGTAGCGCAACTGAGTCATAGCCCTGAAGTAAAGGATACATAAACTCATGAATCGCAATAGACTGACCCGAAGCATAACGCTTCTTAAAGTCATCGCGCTCCATCATACGAGCCACAGTTTGCTTAGACGCGAGACGGATCATACCAGCGGCGCCCAATGGCTCTAACCAGCTTGAGTTGAATTCGATACGAGTCTTAGCAGGATCGAGGATCTTGTAAACCTGTTCTTTATAGGTTTCTGCGTTCGCTAAAACTTGTTCACGGGTGAGCGGCGGACGTGTGCTATTTTTACCACTTGGGTCCCCCACCATACCAGTAAAGTCACCAATCAAAAAAATGACTTCATGACCTAACTCTTGGAATAATCTTAATTTATTCAAGATTACTGTGTGTCCAAGATGGATATCCGGAGCGGTAGGGTCAGCGCCTAACTTAATACGGAGTGGACGTCCTTCTTTGAGTTTTTCCAGCAGATCCGCTTCGAGTAAAATCTCATCGGTACCACGTCTAATTTCTGCTAATACTTGGTCTAAATCAGCCATCTCGGCAGGGACTCCTAAGGCCATGATCATAAAATGAAGAGACTTATGTTACTTGTTAGCCACCACAATTGAAAGTGTGTACACTAACGGGATTATTTAAGTCTCTGGTTATTGGTATCGGCGTCAATGGGAAAGGTTATAACGTTATTTAAATTGTTGCCTAAAAAGCATCAAATTCTCCTTAGCATTCTTTCAGTTATCACAATGATAACCATGCTTCTACCTTCTGAAGAAGCGCAAGCTTCAAGACAAACCACTAGCATTGATGACCAAGCTCAAATCAACACCCGTTATGATGTGCCCTTAGCTTTTCGCTCGCCTGAACGCCCTGAGTTGCCAGAAGGTCAAACAGATAATGCTCCGACAACGGCTGAACCGTTATCCTCACCCGATGCGCTCGCTGCAGGTGGATCCAATAATCAAGCCGCAGGATCCCACGAAAGCGCTCTTCACAGAGATGTCGAACATTTTAACGTCAAAAATGGTGATACTTTAGCCGCGGTATTTGATCGCGCTGGCTTAACCAGCAAAGATGTTTATGAAATCACCCAGTTGCCTTTAGCCAAGCAAAACTTGCTTAAGATAATGCCGGGCGAAGAAATTGTGATTTCAAAGGATGCAAACGGTAATTTGACTGAAGTGCGTTATCGGGTCGATGCTATTTCCACCCTAGTCATCACTAAAAGCCAAGAGCAATACAACGAAAAAATCTCCGAAAAGGATGTGGAAATCCGCAACCATTTCACCAGTGCCAAAATTAAGAGCAATTTCTGGAATGCCGCCGTGGATGCAGGCATGTCTGCTAACCAGATATTACAATTATCGACCGTATTCGGCTGGGATATCGACTTTGCCTTAGACTTACGCGAAGGCGACAGCTTCGCCATTATTTACGAGCAAGAATATGCCGATGGTGAATTTTTGCGTAATGGCAATATCTTAGCTGCAGAATTTGTTAACCAAGATGAGCGCTATACTGCCATTCGCTATACCGACGGTAACTATTATTCCGAAAATGGCACTAGCATGCGTAAAGCCTTCCTGCGCTCACCGGTCGATTTTAAGTATGTCAGCTCCAACTTTAACCCAAGACGTTTGCACCCAGTGACAGGCCAAGTCAAAGCCCATCGCGGTGTAGACTATGTCGCAGCCATTGGCACGCCCATTAAAGCGGCGGGTAGTGGACGCGTTATTGAGTCTGGTTATAATCAATTCAACGGTAACTATGTGTTTATCAAACATAACGATACCTATACCACCAAATATCTACACCTCACAAAACGTAATGTCAGCAAAGGCGCCAACGTTAAGCAAGGACAAATTATTGGTACTTTAGGTAAAACAGGCCGTGTCACAGGGGCTCATTTACATTACGAATTTATCGTCAATGGCGTACACCGCAACCCGAGAACGATTACGCTACCGAAATCCGAATCAATTGCGAGAAAAGAAAAAAATCAATTCGATGCACTTAGCAAGCAATTGATGACTACACTTTCGCAAAACAAGCAAACGCAATTGGCAATGCAATAACGACGGATGGATTCCTCCCAATGAAAAACGCTTATTATATTGGACTTATGTCAGGCACCAGCATGGACGGTGTCGATGCGGTATTGGTCGACTTTTCAGGCGCGCAGCCGCAACTTATCGCCAGCCATACCGAAGCTATTCCGAGCCATTTGCTCAAAGGTCTACAGCGCCTGTGCTTACCCAGCTCAGATGAAATTAACCGCCTCGGCCGTTTAGATCGTAATGTGGGTCAGCTGTTTGCCTTAGCAGTCAATAATCTGATGGCTAAATGTGCTATTGCGAAAGAAGATATCATCGCCATTGGTAGCCATGGTCAAACTGTGCGCCATATGCCAAACCTCGAAGTGGGTTTTACCTTACAAATTGGCGATCCTAATACTATTGCGACCGAAACAGGCATAGATGTCATTGCCGATTTTCGTCGCAAAGATATTGCCCTTGGTGGCCAAGGCGCGCCCTTAGTACCCGCATTCCACCAGCAAACCTTTGCCCAAGTCGGTAAAAAACGTGTCATCCTCAATATTGGTGGTATTGCCAATATCACCTATCTGCCGGGCAATAGCGAAGAAGTCTTAGGCTTTGATACAGGGCCTGGCAACACCTTAATTGATGCCTGGATGCAACAGGTTAAAAGTGAACCCTTCGATAAAAATGGCGAATGGGCTGCATCCGGAAAAACTGATCAAAGCTTATTAACTCAGCTGCTTTCGCATCCGTATTTTTCCCTTGCTTACCCTAAAAGCACTGGTCGCGAACTGTTTAACCAAGCTTGGTTAGAGCAGCAATTATCGCCCTTTAATCATTTAGATGAAGAAGATATTCAATCAACTTTATTGGATTTAACCTGCCACAGCATAGCCCAAGACATTATTAAACTATCCAATGAAGGGGAATTATTCGTCTGTGGCGGCGGTGCATTTAATGGTCAACTGATGCAGCGTCTTGCAGCCTTATTACCAGGTTATAAGCTGGATACTACCTCGGCCCTTGGCGTAGATCCTAAGTGGGCAGAAGGCATCGCCTTTGCCTGGCTCGCCATGCGCAATCACTTAGGTTTACCCGCTAATCTCCCTGCAGTAACAGGCGCCTCCCGCGAAGCCGTACTCGGCGGACGATTTAGCGCTAAGTAATTGGCCTTCGCAAAATACTCAAGCGATAACCTAAACAAGAGCTTCTACATGAAGCTCTTGTTGTCTTTAAAAGACAAACTAATCTTTTCCCCCTCTTCCTACCTAAATTTATCAAGAAAATCAGCAGCTATTTTAAAGCCATCTATTCTTAATTACTGAAGCATTTAGTGACAGAAGCATGAGTAAAAAAGTTTCGTCACTGAAGCTTAATCAAGTCTCACTATAGTAAAAACGGATACAGGATATTGCTCAAACACTTAGGAATAGCCTCATAGGCGTCCAATAAGAAACTGGTTTTAAGGGAACTCGTGTCTACAGCGCGATTTTGCTCACTCAGACAAGATCCGTTAATAGGCAGGTAAATTAGGAATAAAGACGCACTGATTAACAAACAAGCGTCTTTAAAAGAATAGGAAATCAAACAATGAACATGTCACAAAAAATGGCGGCAGAATTTCTTGGCACCTTATGGTTAGTCCTTGGAGGTTGTGGCAGTGCGGTACTTGCCGCTGCATTTCCCGAGGTGGGCATAGGCTTACTCGGTGTCGCGCTCGCATTTGGCTTAACGGTTCTGACTATGGCCTTTGCGATTGGCCATATTTCAGGTTGTCATCTCAACCCTGCAGTGTCATTCGGCCTTTGGGCTGGGGGACGTTTTCCGGCAGCAGAATTATTGCCCTATATCATAGCCCAAGTCGCGGGCGGAATTGTTGGCGCAGGCATCTTGTATCTCATCGCTTCAGGACAAGAGGGATTTTCACTCGCTGGCGGATTTGCCTCTAACGGTTTTGGTGAGCACTCACCAGGTGGCTATAGCATGCTGTCGGTGATGATTTGTGAAATAGTTATGACACTGTTCTTCTTGATTATTATTTTAGGCGCCACCGATGAGCGAGCGCCTAAGGGATTTGCCCCAATTGCCATAGGGTTAGGTTTAACCTTAATTCACCTTATTAGTATTCCTGTGTCCAATACTTCAGTAAACCCAGCGCGTAGCACAGGCCCTGCACTGTTTGTCGGTGACTGGGCGGTATCACAACTCTGGTTGTTCTGGGTAGCACCGATTGTCGGCGCCATTTTGGCAGGCTTTATCTATCGCTACTTCCGCTCGGTAGAATAAAAGCCGAAGAGCTAACACAACAGCGCTCTCTTGGCGCTGTTGTTCTTTTTCTAATCCCGCTCTAATGTTACCATTTAGCCAACTGGCGAATTTTGCTGTGCCCTAGGTTTTTACATTAGAGACACAACAGGCTTCGCCCTATCCAAGCAAAAGAGATATTTTTCATGAGCAAGACTGTTAAAAACCTCGCTGAGACAGCAGCAATGACGCCAGAAGCCCGTTACGATTACCTCGTTGAACAAGTTAAAGAACACAAAATACTTTGGACATTACAAGACCAAGACGGTTGCGTGATGTTAACCACTGAAGAAGAAGATTGCATCCCAATGTGGCCAACCGAAGAAGCCGCTGATTCTTGGGCTGTGGATGAATGGAGTGATTGCCAAACATTAGCGATTCCACTCGACGAATTTCACGAAAGATGGGTGCCAGGCATGGAAGATGACGACCTCTTTGTCGCCGTATTCCCAGTATTAGATGATTTAGGTGTGGTAATCCCGCCTTATGAGTTAGATCAAAGATTAGCGCCTAAGCAAAGCCACTAATCGCTATAGCTAAACGAGAATGCCTATGAGCGAGCAAAAATCGGCGATACCGACACCAGAGGCAAGTACAGCCCTGAGTCAACACTTTCCGAAACGACTCATTGCCCTATTGCTAGTGTATGTTGTTGCCTCAGTGAGTGGCTTAATCGCTAAACAAGGGGTGTTATTTTGTCTGCTAACCCTCCTGATGGTGATTGCCATTATCGGTCGGCAAAAAGCAGGGCTTATCATGCTGCGCGGCTACACAGTCGTGCAGCTTGGATTGATTAGCATGCTGCCAGTGATCATGTACGATCCGGGCAACTTAGTGGTAGGTCCAACGACAGTGTACTTAGGTGAATGGCAGGGAAAACTGCCTGACTATGTGATTTTTATCGCTTTAATCGTCTTGTCATTACTGCAAGTTTGGATAGCCTTTAATAAAAAGGTAAAGGCATGGTTTAAACCTAAGCTTAACCTGAACATCATGAGCTAAGCTCTTGTAGAAAATAAATTTAGCCCAACAAAAAGCCGTCATTACGACGGCTTTTTTGATCTCACTCTACGCCTAAAAAGATGCAAAGTTAGTCATCATTAAACAGAAAAACTTTTTACACAGAGAAACTGGCACCACAGCCACAGGTTGTGGTTGCGTTAGGGTTTTTCACGAAGAAGCGAGAACCTTCCAGTCCTGAAGTGTAATCCACTTCACCACCGACTAAATATTGTAGGCTCATAGGATCGACAACCAAGAGAACGCCTTGTTTTTCTATCGTAAAATCGCCGTCATTGACCTTTTCATCAAAGGTAAAGCCGTACTGAAATCCAGAACAACCACCACCAGTCACATAGACTCGTAGCTTAAGTGCAGGATTTTGCTCTTCTTCCAGCAAACCTTTCACCTTGGCGGCTGCCGCATCGGTAAATTGGATTGGCATTGCTGTATCAGCTTGATCAGTCATTACTACCTCTTACATCAGTTTTCTGGGGCAAATTATCCTTTACCTGACTGTTTTGTTCAAGTATTACCCGTGGTTCTTTTTCACCCTGTAATAACTCAGGGGCACTATAGACATGTTCGGTCTGCGAATTCTTAGTCCAGCGGCTCGAAGGCACCAGCACTTTGACTTTCACTTGTTGTAAATTAAAGCCAGCAGGAACAGTGACCTTGGTATCTATGACTTGAAAATAGCGAAAATCAAATTCCAACTTAGAACCCGTGAGTTTGTTCACACTCAAGCTAACAGATTTGCCATCTTGCACACCAATGAGCGTCAATTCTGTTCGGCCTTGAATAGCTTGCTTACGCTTTTGCAACTGAGTCAACACCAACTTGAGATGATATTCATCGGCCAAAGCGCCCGGCGTCATTTCAAGTCCGTGAATAGCGACACCTTCAGCATTATCATCTGGTGTCATAATACTGCGGTAAAACGCCAGCTCATGTTCCAATTCTTTTTGCTTTTTCATTTGCTGGCCAAACATTTCTTGCATTTGGGTATTAGCCTCTCGCTCGACGGACAGCTCTAAATTTCGGGTTGCAAGTAATTGGGTCTGTGCCTCTAACTCAGCGGTCAAGCGTTGAGTCTTGCTGCTGATATGCTTAACAACAGGCTCATCGCTACTTAATAGCAGAAAACTTATCCAAGCCCCAAAAAGAATAGAAACTAACACTAAAAGCGATAAATACACTGAAGATGGACGATACTTGCGATCCATGACTTGCAGCCTATCTAGCCAACGATGATAATTTGGCATTAGGTAACAGCCCCTTATATAAAATACAATCAACTCAACAACGAGTTCGATACCATACAACTCAGGCCAATGCAGTGCAATTAACGATAAAGAGAGCCGCTATTCAAGATGCCATAGTCACAGCCAAAAAGTATTTAGCTCATGAGCTACGTGACCATTTATCCCAAGCCCGCATCAGTGCACAGCTGTGCATATTGGCACTGCTATTTGCTATTTTTGCCTCCTGCGTGATCTTGCTGTTCCGACTCTTACTCGTTTGGGCCAATCATTACACCCAAATACAGGCGCTGGATTTTACGGGGAACGTCGCCGACTGGCGAGCCCTGTTACCCCTTTTAGGTGCAATATTAATTTGGATAGTGGCGAAATTGGGCTCCAAACGCTACAAACGTATGGGAATAGCCTATGTGTTACATAGAGTTAAACTGCATTATGGTAAAATCCCACTGCAATCCGCCGCTGGGCAATTTTTTCAAGCACTCTTTGCCCTAGGCACAAATTTCTCAGTCGGCCGTGAAGGTCCTGCCATTCATCTTGGTGCTGTCAGCGCCAGTTTTCTCGCTGAAAAATTCAATCTTCCCGATAATAGCGTACGCATCATGTGTGCCAGTGGCATTGCAGCAGGGATTGCCGCCACTTTTAACGCGCCCTTAGCGGCGGTGATTTTTGTACTCGAAGTGATAGTTCGTGAATATAAAATCCATTACTTTTTCCCGATTATGCTATCAGCAATTTGTGGCGCAGTTTCAAGCCAACTGGTGTTTGGTAATGTGCACGAATTTGACCGTATTCAAGTGATCCACATTCCCTTAGACCATTACCCTATTCTCGCCATTGGCGGCGTGGTATTAGGCTGCGCCGCGGCACTATTTAATTACTCACTCTTAAAAGTCACCGCAACGGGTCAAAACTGGCCACTCATTTACCGACTATTACTGGCGGGCAGCGTCACCACCTTAATAGGTCTAGTATTGCCACAAGCCCTTGGCACAGGCGATCTCGCTATTGGCGAAGCCATTAGCCAACATCCAAGCCTATTGCTGTTAATCGCCCTGTTATTTGCCAAAACCATCGCCACTATTGCGGCGATTGGCTTAGGTATTCCCGGTGGTTTGATTGGTCCACTTTATGGTATCGGCGCGCTGCTCGGGGCGATTTTGGCGCTGATCAGCGCTATCTTATTCCCGTCCATCGCCCCTTATGTAGGGCTTTACACTGTGATCGGCATGACAGCCATGATGGGCGTGTGTTTAAGCGCGCCGCTGGCCGCCTTAGTCGCCCTGTTAGAAATGACTAATGACGCCAGCATTATTTTACCGGCAATGTTTGTAACAATTCCGGCTTTTTTAATCGCTTATCAGGGTTTTAAGACTGACTCCATTTTCTTTAAGCAATTAGAAATTATGGGACTAGGTTATAAGGTCGCCCCCGTGAATTTAGCACTGCAGAAAAAAGGCGTGCGAGCCTTAATGGATAAACGCTTTGTTATCGTCAATAACAACGATGAATTGTTACTCGAAGTGCTAAAACGCGCCGAAGGTCGCCCTGTGCTAGTCCGCAATGCCGATGGCATTATCGAAATGCTTAGTCTTGAAATGCAATCCTATGATGACAGTACCACGCTATCACGCCATCCCATGCAAGGGCTAAGCGACAGCACCACCCTCAATGAAGTCTATTCACTATTGTCACCCAAACGCTGCGGTGAGGTGTTTATCTATCAAGATACACCAGACAATGTGGTTGGAGTGATCAGTTGGTCGAACCTACAACAGGAGATTCGTTCAGGCCAAGCCTAATATCGCTTAAAAATCTAGCCGCTATTCAACACCTAATTTTGATTCAAAACCTGAGACGGCAGATTAAAAGCTTTGGGCTTCATCGCAAAAATCTAACACAGTGGCAATGTGGCTATTTCGTTGCCCCAGTGCTTCTGCTACAATCGCGCCTCAGCCACCCTACATAACATCAGGGCAGATAAGCGCGATAATGCTGCTTAAAATGCCCCCTAGCAAATTGGAAAACAGGCTGATGAATCAGTTCGAAGGATCTCATATCCTCTCCGTAAACCAGTTAGATCTTGACTCAATCCAAACTATTTTTAATGTCGCTAGCCGCATGATGCCCTATGCACTTCGAGAGAAGCGTAATAATGTGCTCGATGGCGCCATTTTAGGTAACCTGTTTTTCGAACCGAGTACCCGTACCCGCGTGAGTTTTGGCTGTGCCTTTAACTTGCTCGGCGGCCATGTACGTGAAACCACAGGCATGGCTTCATCGTCTTTATCTAAAGGTGAATCCCTGTACGATACGGCGCGGGTGTTATCCACCTATTCTGATGTCATTGCCATGCGCCATCCAGACTCCTACTCGGTAAAAGAGTTTGCAGAAGGCAGCCGCGTCCCAGTGATCAACGGCGGCGATGGTTCGAACGAGCATCCGACCCAAGCCTTGCTCGACTTATACACTATCCAAAAAGAACTCAAGTGTGCTGGCCGCGGTATTGATGGCATGCACATCGCTATGGTCGGCGACTTAAAATTTGGCCGTACTGTGCATTCACTGTCGCGCTTACTCTGCATGTATAAGAACATCAGTTTCACACTGATTTCACCTGCTGAATTAGCTATGCCTGATTATGTGATCTCCGACATTGAAAATGCTGGCCATAGCATCAAAATAACCGACCAACTTGAAGGCCATTTAGATCAAGCAGATATTTTGTATCTCACTCGCATTCAAGAAGAACGCTTCCCTTCACAGGAAGAAGCAAATAAATATCGCGGCAAGTTCCGCTTAAATCGCAGTATTTACACTCAGCATTGCAAATCTAACACTGTCATTATGCATCCGCTTCCAAGGGATTCACGCGCGCAAGCCAATGAGTTAGATAATGATTTAAATAGCCATCCCAATCTCGCCATCTTCAGACAGGCGGATAATGGGCTGTTAATTCGCATGGCTTTGTTTGCATTGACACTCGGCGTTGATAATCAACTCGAAAAATATGAGTGTCCGGTTAATTGGTATTCACGTAAAGCCGATCGCTAATTGGCTACAGACTTTAAGGACTAAACATGACCCGTTCCGAAGCGCTATTTGAACAGGCTAAAAAAACCATCCCCGGCGGCGTTAACTCTCCGGTTCGTGCATTTAATGGTGTAGGCGGTTCGCCCCTGTTTATTGAAAAAGCTAACGGCGCTTATATTTACGATGCCGATGGTAAAGCTTATATCGACTATGTCGGTTCTTGGGGCCCGATGATCCTCGGCCACAACCATCCTAAAATCCGTGCAGCTGTATTAGCAGCAGTAGAAAATGGCTTATCTTTTGGTGCGCCAACTGAGCTTGAAGTGCAAATGGCCGAAAAAGTCATCTCTATGGTGCCTTCTATCGAGCAAGTACGCATGGTGAGTTCAGGCACGGAAGCCACTATGAGTGCTATCCGTTTGGCACGCGGTTTTACCAATCGTGACAAGATCTTAAAATTTGAAGGCTGCTACCACGGCCACGCAGATTGCCTGTTAGTGAAAGCCGGTTCTGGCGCGTTAACGTTAGGTCAACCTAGCTCACCCGGTATTCCTGAAGATTTTGCCAAACACACCTTAACCGCTGTGTATAACGATTTAGATTCAGTTAGAACCCTGTTCGAACAGTATCCAACTGAGATTTCATGCATCATCATAGAGCCCGTTGCTGGCAACATGAACTGTATTCCACCTGTCCCAGGTTTCCTTCAAGGCCTGCGTGATATGTGTGATGAGTTTGGCGCGCTGTTGATTATCGATGAAGTGATGACAGGTTTTCGCGTATCACTAAGTGGTGCTCAAGGTTACTACGGCGTCACACCAGACTTAACCACACTCGGTAAAGTGATTGGTGGCGGTATGCCAGTGGGGGCTTTCGGTGGCCGTAAAGATGTGATGCAATTTATCGCCCCTACGGGTCCGGTTTACCAAGCGGGTACGTTATCGGGTAACCCCATTGCGATGTCAGCGGGTCTGGCACAAATGGAAGCCCTGTGTGAAGAAGGTCTATACGAAGCACTGAGCGCGAAAACCAAACGTATTGCAGAAGGCTTTAAAGCGGCTGCGGATAAGCACGGTATTCCAATGGCGATCAACTATGTTGGTGGCATGTTCGGTTTCTTCTTCACGGAACAACCCGAGATCACTCGTTTCGATCAAGTGACCCAATGCAATATCGAACAGTTCCGTATTTTCTACCACGGCATGCTAGATGAAGGTGTTTACTTGGCGCCAAGTGCCTATGAAGCTGGCTTCCTGTCAATGGCCCATGGCGAAGAAGAGATGCGCTTAACCTTAGAAGCGGCAGATCGCGTATTGGCGAGCATGAAAGCGACGAGCTAAGCCTAAGCTTTAGTATTTAAGCCGTTTAAACATAACAAAGGGACGCCAATGCGTCCCTTTGCTTTTATTCGATTTAGTTAGCTTTGTGTCACTTTAATAACGATCAGACTTTTTAGAACCTAAAGCCGATTTAAATATTATCCCAGCCACCATGAATTGTAAGGTCAAGTGGATATGCTCAATAACGTGCTAAGGCCAACCCATCACGCCCAGCGCAATAAGTTGCTTACCACAATACGTTAACCAAACGAGTGAGCCTAAAAGCAAAAGATTCCGGATAATAAATGTCATTTTCCTCTACTTCAAAAACACAATATCCAGTATTGATACCCAAACAAGCTCAAGACGCAGAATTCTGCGGGACTGAGTGCTAAGAGCACTCAACTTCCGAGCGGGCACTAATTCAAAAGGTAAGCATTAAAAATGCCTGCCTACATAGGCATGACAATTCAGGAATATCGCCCTGAATAAAAATTAATTGAAGAATATGCAAACTAACTGCTTAGACTTTAATCGTAGATCTCACTTTTAACGCGGTAATCAAATCAAACAATACAGTTAATAACGCTGCAATAATCACAAAAACCAATATATAAAACTAATTTACAACCCAAAAGCATGAGATAGACATCACAAAGAAGCATTAAATTGAGTTACAGCTAACAGTTGCGTTCTCTAGCCCATTATGTTCTGATCCGCACGCGCTAACACGGCTAGCTTAATTTAGCCTTGATATGCCCAATCTTTAGGTTGACTCAAGTCGCCCTACGACATCAAAACAGCAGTTGGAATTGCAGTTATGTTAAATACCTTTCTCATCTTACTGGCCGTGCTCGCATTGCTCAGTATTATTTTCGAAGAAGTGACCCACCTTAATAAAGCAAAAACCACCTTATTCTTTGGCTGTATCTCTTGGGTAGCGCTGTTTATGGCTGCAGGGGAACCGGCTAATGAGAAAATCGTTGCCCATCAGCTCAATGAAAATTTGCTCGAGATTGCCACACTTTGGCTCTTTCTGATGTCGACCATGACCTTCGTAGCATATTTGAATGCTAAGGGTATGATCCAAATCATGGTGCAAAAGCTGTTTCCGCAGAAAGTATCAGTGCGTATGTTAATGATCCAAGTCGCCCTGTTTGCACTCGTGCTCTCAGCATTTTGTGATAACGTCACCGCGACTTTAGTGTCTTTAGGTTTATTAACCACCTTTAAACTCGATAAGCAAATGCGCCGTAGAATGGCAGTGTTGATTATCTTCGCGGTGAACTCAGGCGGTGTGGCCCTGATCACTGGCGATGTGACGACACTGATGATCTTCTTAGCTGGACATGTGCATATGTCTGAACTGCTGATGTTATTTATTCCATCGGCCGTGAGCGTGATTTTACTGGCAACCCTGTTCTCACTCAAAGCCGAAGGTGTTGTGAGCACGACGCCAATCAAACATACTTATCAAACCGTTGATGTATTGATTGCCCTCGTCTTCTTCTGCACCATTTTAATGACCATGCTACTCAACATATTGTTTGGTATCCCGCCAGTGTTAACCTTCTTAACGGGTCTATCAATTATGTTCCTGATTGGCCATACCACGCGCAGTGATAAAGAAGAAATCAAGATCCTAGAGTATATTCGCCAAGTTGAATACGACACTCTGTTGTTCTTCTTAGGTATTTTACTGCTCGTTGGAATGCTTAAAGAAATTGGCACCTTAGACATGTTGACTGAAGCTTATACTCAGTTTAATCCAAACATCTCTAACTTCGTCACGGGTATGGGCTCAGCCTTAATTGATAACGTACCGCTAACGGCGGCATTGTTAAAAGCCAATCCAGTACTGAGTACTCCTGAATGGCTTGGCTTGACTTACAGCGTCGGAGTCGGTGGTTCACTGCTGATTATCGGTTCAGCATCAGGTATTGTTGCCATGAGTAAAGTGAAAGAACTGACTTTTGTGAGTTACTTGAAATATGTTCCCGCACTTTTCCTCTGCTACAGCGTCGGTTACGCACTGACCCTATTCTTAGCCAACAGACTGTTTGATTAAGTTGAGATTCACTAAGATCAAAAAAGGCGCCTAGTGCGCCTTTTTTATCAACTACTTATTCATTGTTACCACAAATAACCGCTAGCAGGACTTATCGTAATACCTGATTAGATTGCGGGCACCTTAAACTGGGTTCCTTGAATATCTAACACTATGTCCCTTGGACGAATAGAGATGATTTTCAGCTTACCAGCAATCATATCCCCTTCTTGTAACTCTGCACCGTCTACATTCAGCCATCTCTGGGCAGGGTCGCTGGAATAAACATGAGCAACGATATTAAATTCAGGCACTTGTAATTGCAGACCTGCAGGTAATTGGCCGTATTTCGGAATTTCATCCACAGCAGTTTTGGGGATAGGATCTAATTTAGCTTCAGTGACATTCGTCTCTGCAGCATTAACATATTCCACATCCTTTAATGCATTTTGAAAGGAAGCCACTAACTTATCTTCATCGCGACTTTTATTGGTCTCTAAACCGACATCTTCCGCCGCGGCACTAACTTGCTGACGCAGGGCTTCAAGACTCGCTAGACCCGACTCATTGGCATTAGCACCTAACATCATAGGCTGCTGTGCTTGCGTCTCTGCTGCTGGCACAACCGCTTCCTGACTTGCCGCATCGACTTGGGCTGACGTCGACATATAATCTGCGTAGCTTGAATCACTAAAACCCGAATTGCTATCACTTTGAGCCGGCATGCCAACAGAATTGGTCGTTATATTCGCGCTAGCATTCATTTGAGGCGCATTTGATACTACAGTCTCAGCCTGAAATTGCGGCGATACCGTTAGCTCGGGTAAAGTCTGCGTCCGAGGAAGCGCCACTTTCCCAGCAAGCCGAACACCTGAAGCAGCACTGGGCTCAACTTGGAGCTCAGAGGCAGCTCCTACCGTAGACTGAAGCTCATTTTTAATCGCAGTCGAAGCGGGCAATGATGAAATTGATGGCAGTACGTTAGCCACTGCCACAGTATCACTTTGGGGAGGTCGAGTTTTATCCCAAACGCTTAATCCCCAAGCCACACCAATTCCTGCGGCAACTGCAACGACTAATATAGACAGTTTTCCTATCGGCACACCCGATTTACGTGGCTGTGGATAATTCGCCCTTGGCGTCATCACAGCATCAGGTAACGGTGATTGTTGCTGTTGTTTATTGCGGGTTACGGCATCGAGTAAAATGGACATCAGCTGCGCGCCCCATCATCAGTTAACCGTGGGCCTTGCTGACTTAAATACAAATTTAATCTCACTAATGTTTGATTCCCTGCAATACCATCGGCTTTTAATCCATGCTGACTTTGGAAGGTTTTAAGATCATTTTCCAATTGCACATCAAATTGATTAACCCGACGGGGGCTACGACCATTCACATGGGCTAACGCATTCTCTAACCACTGTAATTGACCAGGACTCGATTTTTGACTGATATCCATCATAGGCAAATTAGGTGCTTGCCATAATATTTCGAAGGTGCCACTGAAATGTTGATTAAACCAAGCTCTATCAACCCAAAGTTGCTGCTCACCCAGTTGCATCAGTAATTGTTCCCCCTCTACCGCAAGCACTGCACCATAAAAATCTTGTTGCTTGTCATCAACCAAATACACGACAGCCGGATAATTAAGCCGAGTCAGTGACATCCAGTTACCCTGCTGTTGATAGCAAGCTAATCCTTGCTCAACCGCCGATTGGCAAGCCGTCAAGCCTTTATAGGGCACTTTGCCCCACACGCTAAACAAACCTGCAAAAGCAGTATCGATATTGCGACTCTGATTAATCGCCTCGTTTAACAGACGTTGATTTGGATCGGGAATGGAAGTCTGACCGCTTGGTTGATTAGTCGGTTTTACTGACTTATCAGCGACGTCTTCCCTGCCCAAGGTTTGAGCATTTAATGACGCCACATTTGTTGGCACAGACTCAGAAACCAAATTGGACGCTGGCGCCGTATTGACTGACTTATCAGTAAATAACCAATAAGACACACCAAACGCAACACATAACGCCACAGCGGTTGCTGTCGGCCACAAATACCTATTTTGAGTCGGTTCTTCTTCACCTAATACTTCAGCCGCAGCTTGCCGCACCATATGATGATCTATGGGTACCCGCGATTGTGCATAGCCTGCCATCAGTGAACGTTCACATAAAAGGTTAATTAATCGAGGGATGCCGCCACTGTATTTCTGCAAAACGTTAACGGCTTTACGGGTGAATAAAGGCTCAAACCGCCCTGCCACTTGCAAACGATGCAGCACATAGAGGGCGATTTCATCTTCATTGAGCGGCAATAAATGATAACGAGCCGTGATCCGCTGGGCTAACTGACGCAATTCTTGGCGCTTCAATAACAGCTGTAATTCCGGCTGACCGATTAAAATCACCTGCAATAACTTCTTAGTGTCCGTCTCCAAATTAGTCAGAAGACGCAATTGCTCCAGCACCTCAGGACGTAAATGCTGTGCTTCATCGATAATGAGCACGGTATTACGACCTTTGCTGTGATTCGCCAATAAAAAACGGCTCAAGTGATCAGTCAATTGCTTGAGTGTAGGATTATCGCCGTAGGAAATCTTAAGCTCATCACAAAGCGTTGCGAGTAATTCAAGCTCAGTTAACGACGGATTAAGGATAAAAGCAGTATCGGTATTGTCGGGCAATTGCCCAAGTAAACAGCGAGATACTGTTGTTTTACCCGTGCCGACTTCCCCAGTTAACAACACAAAGCCGCCCGTTTCCCCTAACCCATAGGTTAAATGGGCTAACGCCTCTCTGTGCCTATCACTCAGAAATAAATAATGGGGATTGGGTGCAATTGAAAAAGGGTTATCGCTGAGTCCGTAAAAGGCCTTGTACATACCACCAATCATCCTAATTTAAAAATAACGCCCCACGTTAAAGCGTCCCAATGTTATTGTCAAAATATCTGCAACATCAATGTGACAGATAAGTGCGCAAATATCTCACGACGACTTTATCCATCATCTTAATGAGCGTGATAAGCTATGTTCATGACACATTAGCCGAATCTTGCCTGTGAAAATATATCTCGTCGGCGGTGCTGTACGTGACAGCCTGCTCAATCTTCCCATTAAAGATAAAGATTACCTCGTCGTTGGAGCAACACCAGAACAAATGCTGCAACAGGGTTACCGCCAAGTGGGTAAAGATTTCCCCGTATTTCTACACCCCAAAAATCAACAAGAATATGCTTTAGCCCGAACCGAACGAAAAATTGGTCTGGGTTATGGTGGTTTTAGCTGCCACGCCAGCCCAGATGTGACTTTAGAGCAAGATTTGTTGCGCCGAGATCTAACCATCAATGCGATCGCCCAAGATGAAAAGGGCAACTTATATGATCCTTTTAATGGTATTGAGGATATTAACGCGCGCCTGTTACGCCATGTGTCGGATGCTTTCGTTGAAGATCCACTGCGAGTGTTACGCGTCGCCCGCTTTGCCGCAAGGTTTCATGCCTTAGGATTTCAAATTGCCGCAGAAACCCTGGCACTGATGCGTCAAATTAGCGCAAGCAATGAGCTTAGCGCTTTAACGGCGGAGCGAGTTTGGCAAGAAGTTGATAAAAGTTTAGGCGGACCTCACCCAGAGGTCTTTTTTGAGGTACTTCACCAATGTGGCGCACTCGAAGTCCTATTCCCTGAAATTCACGCCTTATTTGGCATACCTCAACCTGAAAAATGGCATCCTGAAATAGATACTGGCGTGCATACCTTAATGGTGCTCGCTCAAGCCGCACTGCTCACTGGAGATAAAAGCGTTCGGTTTGCCGCCCTAGTACATGATTTGGGCAAAGCACTGAGCCCAAAAGAGCATTTACCAAAGCATCACGGCCACGGCCAGAAAGGCTTGCCACTCATAAAAGCACTCTGTACACGTTTACGAGTACCGAATGAGGCACGCGATCTGGCGTTGCTCGTCAGCGACCAACATCAGAACGTCCATCAGGCATTCGAGCTCAGAGCCGAAACTATCGTTAAAATATTCGATAAAGCTGACTTTTGGCGTAAACCAGAGCGCTTAACGCAACTTATATTAGCTTGCACCGCAGATATGCGTGGCCGCACAGGATTTGAAAACATCCCATATCCTCAGGGAGAGTATTTAACTCAGTGCTTCACTGTCGCCAATAATGTCGATATTGCCGCCATCATAGCCACTGGTTTCCAAGGCGCAGAGATAAAACAAGCCTTAAATTTACATCGAGTTGAAGCCGTCAGTCAGTTTAAACAAAAAATGCAAACAAAACTGCCGATGGACAACCAGTAGTTTGTAAAGGATTTGTAAGTCGTGCATCACTGCATGGTGAATAATGCCCCATTTTACGATTAGAAATGTCGATATCACATAGAAAAAAAGCTTTTAAAAAAAATTTATATGCCTATAGTGGTTAAACACATTAATATTCGTAGCAAATTAAAATAGCTATGTCATAATTAGGCAGTTTCGCTTACAAAGTAACGAAACATTCAAATCCAACCTATTTTAAGGGATTTTTTACAATGAACAAAAAAGTACTGATGATTGCTGGTTTAGCAATGACTGCCCTACTAGGTGGTTGCGCGAACACTACTGCTCTGGAAGAAAGCGTTGCAACTCTGGGCAACAAAGTTGATCAATTGTCAGCTGATGTTGGTTCTCTGAAATCAGAGCAAAGCAAACTGTCTGCAGACGTTAAAGATGCAAAAGCAGCATCTATGGACGCACAAGCAGAAGCTAAACGCGCAAACGACCGTTTAGACAACGTTGCTTCTCGTTACAAGAAGTAATGAAAGGTAATTTAGCTTACTATTTAGTAAGTTAAGACAAAAGGCTTAAGAAAGATGAAAGCGATAAGCACATTAATCTAAGCCTTTTTTTATACCTGCAACTTAAGATTGCCATGCAAAGAATAGCGAGTGCGGCAATACAAAATCGCTAAATTGATTTTAAACTTCCAAAGGCATGTTAAAGGCGATTCGCCTACCTCCCCCCTAAAAGTTAGCCTTGGCATACTTCTGTATAAACGAGTGCTATCCCTCTTTTAAATAAAGTCGCATTATTAATCTAAACTTCTCGTTTGCGTTTTTAAGCATCCCTAACAATCAGCCTCATTTATCATAAAAAATGTATTTATGGGAAATGAAAGCTATTAATTTAAAGCACAGCTATAGATAAAAAAATCGAGGCTATATGGGAAACAAAGGCAATAAGAAGGTTGTATTTGTCACTGAACAAATAGGCCTAAAGTTAAAAATAATAACACCTTCAGCCTATCCAACATAAAAACAACATAAAAACGTCAAACAGAATCATAGACTTGAGTAATATAGCCTTTTAAAACATCAAAAAAACATCTAACTAAGCCTATGAATTGTCTTAAAATTAACCGCATCGACTGCAAGTTTTAACCTATAGCGATTCACTCACGCGTTTATGTGCTAAGACTAATACATAGTCAATTTCTAGCAACTCAAAATGATTAGCTTGAATATCGTGTTTCATCTTGTCAGTTGCACGCCACGCATAGGGTGCCATATCCAATAACGTTAATGCCTGTTCACCTGTAACTGATAAAGTAAAGCGCAGTGACTGAGTTTCTTTTACCAATAATGCTGAGGGTAAATTCACTTGGAAAGGTTTTTCAGCCAAGTCGGAATAAATATATTCTCTGAGTTGCCATAGATGTCGTGGCCCAGGCATAACCAGTAACATGGTCCCATCGTCTTTCAATACCCTGACAGACTCTTTTCCCTTTAACGGCCTATCAATAACAGTAATAAAATCCACACAATTATCGGCAAAGGGTAATTTTTTAGAAGAGCTTAAACACAAGATCCCAGGAGTCTGCGCTTTTGCTGCAGCAAAAATAGCATTTTCTGCGTCCGCTACACCCACGTACTGGACGTTTCGCGGATTTTCGACCTCTGCCAACTTGGAGGCTAAAGCACGCAAATAGAAGCCCTCAGCGCATTCATAATCCAATAAACAAGCGTCAGGCTTGATAGAGCCGGTGATTATCTCAGTCAATTTATCGATTAAAGGCGAAAAGATGCCTGATTCGAGAAGAAAACGCTTAGCCCTAACTTGCTCGCGCGAATCCCCTGTCGGCTTTTGGCGTTGTGGTTTAGTAAAAACCCAATACCCTTGCTCATTCCGATCAAAGTGATGCTTATTTGCACAATAAAAACCTTGGGAGGCTTTGTGTTGTTTTAACGCAAGTCCGCAGGTTGGACACTGATATTCGAGACCCATATAAAGCTCCAAAATAAGTTAAGCTTCAGAAAAATGAGGAAGCTCCAAAAACAAAAATCGGGTACTTGACCCGATTCTATTATTCATAATTTCACTATGATGACTAAGCTGGAATGACTACAAAAAAATAAATCCACACAGCACAGCACCCAGTGCCAAACGGTAAATAACAAACGGGGTCATTCCCATGCGGCTGATGATTTTCAAGAAATAATGAATACATGCATAAGCTGCAACAAAGGAAATTAAAGTGCCTAAGATCAATGCTTGATAATCAATTGGCAGCGCGCTTTCCGCCAAATCTTTACCCACTAAAATTGCCGCGCCTAAGCTCACAGGCACTGACATTAAGAATGAAAAGCGAGCCGCAGCATCTCGACTCAAACCTAGCATTAGCGCCGCGGTCATAGTGGCACCAGAACGTGAAGTTCCAGGGATTAAAGCAAGCGCCTGGGCGAAACCAATTAACAAGGCTTTGCGCCATCCAGTCTGATAGATTGTTAAATCGCGGCGCGACATCTTATCAGCCCACCACAGCAATAAACCAAAAACGACTGTCGTGACCGCGATAACCTCTGTATTACGTAGGTGAGTTGCAATAAAATCCTTAGCCATAAAACCAAAAAATACAGCGGGTAACGTCGCCAGAATAATCCACCATGCCAGCTTGCTGTCTTCGGATTGCTGACCTTTAAAAATGCTTGCAACCCAAGCATTAAACATAGCCCATAACTCGTGTCTAAAATAAATCACCACAGCAAATAACGACCCAGTATTCACCGCCACGTCGAATGACAAACCTTGATCTTCCCAGCCTAAAAGCTGAGCAGGCAGAATTAAGTGGGCAGAACTAGAAATAGGTAAAAACTCAGTTAGCCCTTGAATAAGCGCTAAAATAATGACCTGAAACGTATCCATGACAATCCTATCAATAAATTAAAACGTCAGCCCTTGGGGCCATTCAAACATCACAGGCCAAAGTCGCTGTGACTCTTTATCATACTCTTGCCACAAACTGGCATAGCTTTTATCAACCAAGGGATGAATCAATTCCGGCGCTAACTCGGCTAATGGCCATAACACAAAGGCATTATTAACTATCTCTGCACGGGGGAGCGTAACGGGCGTTTCACATACCACATGGTCATAAAGCAGCAGGTCTAAATCTAAAGTTCTTGGGCTAAATTTCTTCGCCCCGACAAGCCGACCGTGATTCTGCTCGATTTGCTTAAACTGCGCAACTACCGCAGCAATATTAAGGTCAGTTTCAGCACTAGCAACCATATTCAAAAAGTTAGTGCCACTAAAACCTACCGCTTCACTTTCATACATGGATGAGAGGCGCAGCGGCCCAAAACACGCTCGCAGCGATGTTAATCCTGCTTGCAGATGCTGTTCAGGCTCGATATTGCTACCTAGACTGATATAAATACGTGCCATGCAATGTCCGATTTATCTGAAGATAAACATGATTTCTTAATCAACAGTCGAGTTGATCAAACTCTTATCTAACGTGAGCGCTCTATCTCAACGCCAACCGATGCGGCAGTGGCTACTGCCCCCGGCTTCATCACGACAACTTTCACCCAAGTCACGTCAAATTCTTGAAGTAAGCAATCCGCTACACGCTCGGCAACCGTTTCGATTAACTCGATTGGATGCTCAGTAATAAGTTCTGTTAATCGATTGGAAACTGTCTCATAGCAAAGCGCATATTGATAATCGTCTGTCGCGGCGGCAGGTTTGTTATCCCACGCCATATCTAAATCTAGCAACAGGCTTTGATGGATTGTCTTTTCCCACTCATAGACACCAATCACAGTATCAACGCGTAATTGCCGTATAAGTACTTTATCCATGCTTTCTCCAACTAACTTACTACTATGAGGTCTGATAAGCTAAAAGCGATCCTAGCTGTATAATCCGCAATCTTCTGACAGATAACTAATTTGCTTTCTACTCGAGCCAATCCACAGTAGGATAACGCCCTAAAAGGATTTGCTCATTCAGAAAATATCTCAACCTCAAATGGGTGAGATATTCCACAAACCTATAGCGGGATTGACAACTGAGTCAGCTTTTTAAATTGTTGCGCGATAATACCTTAAGACGCGTAAGGAAACCAATGTGAGTCCATTAACACTGACACTTTTGATGATTTTGGCCGCCTATTTGGCAGGTTCAATCTCGAGTGCTGTGCTGGTTTGTAGAATGAGGGGTTTACCCGATCCAAGATTACAGGGTTCAGGTAATCCGGGAGCTACCAATGTACTGCGAATTGGCGGCGCGAGTTCGGCTGCCATGGTGTTGTTTTTCGACATGCTCAAAGGCGCCCTGCCATCTTATTTAGCCTATCTGATGGGCATAGATGCAGTCTCACTCGGACTTATCGCTATCGCCGCCTGCCTTGGGCATATTTATCCCGTATTTTTTGGATTTAAGGGGGGGAAAGGTGTCGCAACAGCTTTTGGTGCTATGGCTCCCATTGGCGATGATTTAGCCATTTGCTTAATGGCATCTTGGATTGTTCTACTCTTAATTAGCCGCTACTCGTCCCTTGCAGCCATTCTGACGGCATTGCTTGCACCACTTTATACTTGGTGGTTAGACGACAGATTTACCATTCCCGTTGCCATGCTATCGACGCTTATCATTATTCGTCATAAAGACAATATCCAACGGCTACTTAAAGGTGAAGAGTCCAAAGTTTCACGTAAAAAAACGCCTAAAAAATCTTAATGTGACAACATTATCCCAATAAAAAAACTGCGCTATAAGCGCAGTTTTTTTGTCTCAACATAAACTATCAACATCAAAGGCGTTTTATGCCACAGGTGGCAAGGTATCTAACGGCCATCTTGGCTGACCCTTTACCGCCAAATCTTCGTGCTGCCCCGCCTTTAAACGCTGCAATCCTGCAAAGGCAATCATGGCGCCGTTATCGGTACAAAACTCACCACGGGGATAAAACACTTGTCCACCAAGCGAGCTCATCATTTCAGCCAAGGTTTCTCTTAAGCGCGTATTCGCACTCACGCCACCGGCGATCACTAAGCGGTTATAGCCTGTTTGCTTCAGTGCACGGCGACATTTAATCGCTAGCGTATCAACCACAGCTTCTTCAAAAGCACGAGCAATATTGGCTCGAGTCTGTTCATCATTAGGTTCGGCAGCAATGGTATTAGCGGTAAAAGTTTTTAGACCCGAAAAGCTAAAATCGAGTCCAGGTCTATCGGTCATAGGCCGCGGAAACTTATACCCTGCAGGTAAACCTTTAGCAGCAAGCTTTGCTAAACGCGGACCGCCGGGATAATCCAGCCCCATTAACTTAGCTGTTTTATCAAACGCTTCACCCGCAGCATCATCAACAGACTCGCCTAATACTTCATAGCGGCCAATTCCATCGACTTTAACCAACATAGAATGGCCACCAGAGACCAATAAGGCCACAAATGGGAACTCGGGCGCGTCATCTTCAAGCATAGGCGCCAGTAGATGTCCTTCCATATGATGCACACCAATAGCAGGCTTGTCCCAAGCAAACGCCAGTGACCGCCCCACACAGGCGCCAACAAGCAAAGCACCAATCAAACCTGGGCCCTTGGTATAGGCAATCCCATCGAGATCAGCAATTTCAGTATTTGCATCTTTCAGCGCTTGACGAATAAGCGGCACAATTTTGCGCACATGATCACGTGACGCCAACTCAGGCACCACACCACCATAGTCAGCATGCAGCTTAACCTGACTGTATAAAGTATGAGATAATAAGCCCAGTTCATCGTCATAGACGGCGATACCTGTCTCGTCACAGGATGTTTCAATACCTAAAACCCGCATGGTGTCTCATCAATTGCTAACTAAAGGGCGCCAATTCTACCTGCAAGCGCTCGATTACTCCAGTCGCGCAGGCCATATTGAGTCCACTATAGGACTGAGCTCAGTTTTAGGGCTTTACAAGCCTAGGTGTCTCGGTATAAAATTCCGCACCATTTTAAATAGACTTGGTTCGAGCAATTGAACCAGAACAACCTACACCTAAGGGGTGATGGCGTATGCCAATTATTAAAGTACGTGAAAACGAACCATTCGACGTAGCTCTGCGTCGTTTCAAGCGCTCTTGTGAAAAAGCTGGTATTTTAGCCGACGTGCGTGCTCGTGAATTCTACGAGAAGCCAACTACTGCACGTAAGCGCGCAAAAGCAGCTGCAGTTAAACGTTTAGCTAAGAAGCTTTCTCGCGAAAACGCACGTCGCGTACGTTTATATTAATCTCATATGAGCCTAATTGATCAGCTAAAAGACCATATGAAACAGGCCATGATCGCCAAAGAGAAGGCGCGCTTGAGCACTATTCGTATGGCATTAGCCGCCATCAAGCAGATTGAAGTGGATACCCGCGAATCTCTGACTGATGAACAGGTTATAGCGGTCTTAACCAAAATGGTGAAACAACGTCGTGACTCAATTGCTCAATTTGAAGCAGCGGGTCGTAACGAGTTGGCCGACGTGGAAGCAGCAGAGATTCAAGTTATTGAAGCTTTCCTGCCTACCCCTCTTACAGAGGCGGAAATCGCGGCGCTCATCGATGCAACTATTGTAGAAGTAGGTGCATCCGCCATGGCGGATATGGGCAAAGTAATGGGAGCATTGAAATCTAAAGTGCAAGGACGTGCAGACATGGGCGCTATCGGCGCTATGATCCGTGCTAAATTGCAATAATTAGCGTTTCACTGTATGAACAAGCCGTGCCTATGCGCGGCTTGTTTGTTTAAATTCGCGCAAGGCGGGATTTTAAGCACTCAATGGCAATACCTCGTGATTTTATCAATGAGCTAATCGCTCGCACTGACATAGTCGAACTTATCGATCGTAAGGTGCCCTTGAAAAAGGCGGGTAAGAACTACTCGGCCTGTTGTCCTTTTCATAGCGAAAAATCACCTTCGTTTACCGTCAGCCGTGATAAACAGTTCTATCATTGCTTTGGCTGCGGTGCTCACGGCAACGCCATCGATTTTGTGATGGAGTATGACCGACTCGATTTTATTGATGCCATTGAAGATTTGGCGGGCCAGCTTGGATTAGAGGTTCCCAGAGAACAAGGCACAGGCAAGCGACATGATGACGGTTTAAGTCGTGACTTATATCAACTCATGGAAGAAGCAAGCCTTTACTTTCAAAACCAACTTAGACAACACCAAGATAAACAAAAAGTTATCGATTATCTTGCCTATCGCGGTTTATCCGATGATGTAGTAGAACATTTTGGTATTGGCTTTGCGCCAGACGGTTGGGATGGCTTATTGGGCCGCTATCGTCAGAATCAAGATGCGCAGGATAAGTTACTGACTGCGGGGATGTTAATTAGCAACGACAGTGGGAAACGTTACGACAGATTTCGTGACCGCCTCATGTTTCCTATCCGCGACAGGCGCGGACGAGTCATTGGTTTTGGTGGCAGAGTTTTAGGTGATGGCACACCCAAATACTTGAATTCTCCAGAAACGCCCATATTTCATAAGGGCAATGAGCTTTATGGTCTCTATGAACTAAAGCAACGCTATCGCGATCCAGACAAAGTACTGATCGTTGAAGGCTATATGGATGTGGTGGCATTGGCGCAATTTGGCGTCGATTATGCTGTCGCATCATTAGGCACCTCGACCACAGCAGAGCAATTCCAGCTTTTGCTGCGCAGCGCTAAAGAAGTGATTTGCTGTTACGACGGCGACAGAGCGGGTACTGAAGCGGCATGGCGCGCCTTAGAAACAGCATTGCCATTATTAAAGCCGGGCGATCAAGTGCGATTTATGTTCCTGCCTCAGGCCGAAGATCCTGATTCTATGGTTCGTAAAATTGGTAAAGATGCATTTGAAACCTTAATGGACTCTGCCATTGCACTACCCGAGTTTCTATTTGACACGTTAGCGACAAAATACGGTACAGATAAAGGCAACTTAGCGAAACAAGCTTTTATCTTAATTGAAAAAATTCAAGACACTGTGCTGCAAAATTTACTGCTTGAGAACTTGGCTCACAAGTTAGGAATGAACAGCTCAGAAGATATGAAAAAGAAGCTAGGCTTTAGCGTAAAACAAGCTAAACCAATGGCAAGTAAAGGATTAAAAGGACGCGGTACACCATTGCGACTCGCCATCGCACTGCTAGTACAACATCCTAAACTGGGTATGGGTTTACCCCCACAACCCGCACTCGCCCACTTGCAGATGCCAGGCATAGAATTGCTGCCACTGTTATTGGAGATGACTCGAGAGCAAACGTTAAACAGCGCACAACTACTTGAACAATTCCGAGAGCACCCTTACAGCGGCACTCTCCATAAATTGGCCCAATGGGACCATCAAGTGGCGGATGAAAACTTGCTCGAAAAGTTTAAACAAACCCTGGTTTGGTTGAACAATCAATATATTGAACAACGATATCAGGAATTGAGTCTAAAACAGACTCATACAAAAGAAGAGAAGATACAGCTCTCGAAGCTGATCTCAGTCATGAAAGGGTTAAACTGAGGCAAAAATGTCCTCATTCGCTGCCCCAGTGACTAGCACAGATATGTGCACACGGCTATAATTGACGATTTGCGCGGCACTTGGCTTATGCTAAGTGTCCGTCGTTGTAACAGTTTCCCAACTTGGATGATATCTATGGATCATACTCCGCAGTCGCAACTTAAGCTGTTGCTTGCCAAAGGTAAAGAGCAAGGTTACTTAACCTATGCAGAAGTGAACGATCACTTACCTGCAGACATGGTCGATTCTGACCAGATCGAAGATATTATCCAGATGATAAATGACATGGGTATCCGGGTGTTCGAAGAAGCCCCCGATGCCGATGACATGATGATGTCGGAAGACAACACAGACGAAGATGCAGCAGAAGAAGCCGCCGCAGCACTGGCAACAGTAGAAAGCGAACTTGGCCGCACAACCGATCCCGTACGCATGTACATGCGTGAAATGGGTACCGTTGAGCTTCTGACCCGCGAAGGCGAAATTGTTATCGCCAAACGCATCGAAGAAGGCATCAACACAGTTCAAAGTTCAGTCGCCGAATACCCACAAGCGATCGCTATGATCCTTGAGCAATTCGACCAATTTGAAGCCGACGAACTGCGCTTATCTGATATTATCTCTGGATTTGTAAACCCGGACGAAGATGACGTCGCCCCGACCGCCACTCACATCGGCTCAGAATTATCTGAAGAAGAGCTGGACGATGAAGATGACGAAGAAGATGACGATGACAGCGAAGATGAAGAAGAAGGCAACAAAGGGCCTGATCCTGAAGAAGCTCGTGAAAGATTCGGTCAACTCAGAGCCGCTTACGAAAGCGCACTGAAAATTATCGAAGCTAAGGGCCGTGAACACCCTGAATCGGTAAAAGCCCTCTTCGAAATCGGCGAAATCTTCAAAGAATTCCGCTTAGTGCCTAAGCAGTTTGACCGTTTAGTCAAAAGCATGCGCACTATGATGGACCGCGTGCGTGTTCAAGAACGTTTAGTATTAAAACTGTGCGTTGAACAAGCCAAAATGCCGAAGAAAAACTTCGTCAAATTCTTCACTGGCAACGAAACCAACCTCGATTGGTTCAACACTGAGAAAGCCTCAACGAAACCTTATGCCGAAGGCCTAAGAATGGTTGAAGATGACGTCATTCGTTGTCGTACCAAGCTTGCAGCAGTTGAAGAAGAAACCGGCTTAGCAATTTCTGCTATAAAAGACATCAACCGTCGTATGTCAATCGGTGAAGCCAAAGCTCGCCGTGCGAAGAAAGAAATGGTTGAAGCCAACTTACGTCTGGTAATTTCTATCGCGAAGAAATACACCAACCGTGGTCTGCAATTCTTGGACTTAATCCAAGAAGGTAACATTGGCTTAATGAAAGCCGTGGATAAATTCGAATACCGTCGTGGTTACAAATTTTCGACCTATGCAACTTGGTGGATCCGTCAGGCGATTACCCGTTCTATCGCCGACCAAGCGCGCACGATTCGTATTCCAGTACACATGATCGAAACGATCAACAAGCTGAACCGTATCTCTCGCCAAATGCTACAGGAAATGGGCCGCGAGCCTTCACCTGAAGAACTGGCTGAGCGTATGATGATGCCGGAAGATAAGATCCGTAAGGTACTGAAAATAGCTAAAGAACCTATCTCCATGGAAACCCCAATCGGTGACGATGAAGATTCGCATTTAGGTGATTTTATCGAGGATACAACCCTCGAATTACCACTGGATTCTGCGACCAGCGAAAGCTTGAAAAACGCCACTCACGAAGTGTTAGCAGGTTTAACCGCCCGTGAAGCGAAAGTGCTGCGTATGCGTTTTGGTATCGATATGAACACTGACCACACTCTTGAAGAAGTGGGTAAACAGTTCGACGTGACCCGTGAACGTATTCGTCAGATTGAAGCTAAGGCACTGCGTAAACTGCGTCACCCTTCACGCTCAGAAATCTTAAAATCGTTCCTAGATGAATAGGCTGTTACAAGCCTAAAGTCATCTAAGATGGATTGAAGCCCTGCCCATGCAGGGCTTTTTCTTGTCTTTATCATCTCAATTTATGCACAAGCACAGTATCGAAGCCTTAAATTTAGGCGACGATAGCATTTAAGTTGATTAACAGATAACCAATTGAATCAGTTGCGTGAATTTCCAGCCAAAACACGGGTGACAAGCGTAAGTAAGCTTAGTATACTTCCTCCCGCTTCAGGTAATGACGATTACCTTAAGTCGGCCCCTTAGCTCAGTTGGTTAGAGCACACGACTCATAATCGTTAGGTCCACGGTTCAAGTCCGTGAGGGGCCACCACCCGATTCAACGAAAAAGCCCATTGATCCAATGGGCTTTTTTGTATCTAAAAACTGATCTCCGCTAGTTATCACACAATATCCGTGTATTTACACATTCCCCTCGCTGAACTGTTTTAAATTTTTAGCCTATTCGATGCTATTTAAATATCCATAAAAATAGGCTCTTTGATAAGTGTTAAGCAGCAACACAATCAAAGAGCCTATTTAAAATCAATGAACTAATTCAACAAACCTCTGGTGCTAGGTTTTTAACTTGCCTAACTGCTCATGTTGCTGCTTCACTAAGTTTGCTAAAACTACACTGCTTTGCTGTGCTTCACCCGCAAGACGTGCAAGTTCAGAAGCCGAATCAGAAATGCCTGTAATATTGCGATTAACCTCTTCAGTCACCGCGCTCTGCTCTTCTGCTGCTGCCGCGATATGGGTCACTTGGCCCGAAATTTCTTCAATCTGACTCACCATAGAGTTCAATGAGTTCAGCGCTTGCTCAGTTTGAGATACGGCCATTTGTGCCCGTTCAGCGCCTTTATCTATGATGCCAGAAGCACTTTGAACTTCTTTTTGCAGTGCATCGATAAGAGTACTAATATCATTCGTCGAGCTTTGAGTCTTAGATGCCAGCGCACGGACTTCGTCAGCCACCACGGCAAAACCCCGTCCTTGTTCACCCGCTCTCGCCGCCTCAATCGCCGCATTTAATGCCAGCAGGTTTGTTTGTGCGGCAATGGAGCTGATCACCTCAAGAATACGACTAATATTCATACTGCTGTCTGCGACTTTACTCACGGCCAGCTTAGCTTCCATTGACTCTTTAGACATAGTCGCCACAAAGCCCATCGCCTTAGTCAGACTTTCTTCACTGTGACGAATGTTGCGTGACATAGCTTCTGTTTCTGCAGCGGTTTGCTCAGACGCCTTAGCAACCTCAAGTGCGGTGGCACTCATTTGGTTTACGGCCGTAACCACACTCTCAATTTCACCATATTGACGATTGACACTATCACGTGTGAGCTGGGCAATTTTCGCTGAAGCTTGGCTTTCTTCCTGAGAACGACTCGCGAGGGTTTTAAGTTCGGCAATCAAGTTTTTCAGTTTATAAATAAAGGAGTTGAAACCTTTTGCTAACGCAATCAACTCTGCATGGGAGTCCACTTCTATCGATTGCGTTAAATCGCCATCAGCGCTTGCCAAGTGTTCTACACGGCCTTGGATCATCTTTAAGGGTGAAATAATGCTACGGATCACTAGGCTAATCGTAATCACAGCAGCAATCGACACGACAACACCGACCATGAGCAACAAACTTCCCAAGGAAGTTGCCATTTCATCCATATCATGATTCAACACAATCGAACTCTTGTACGCCTGCGCAGTCGGCACTTGGATCACTAAGGACCACTCGGCATTCGCTAAAGGGATCTTAATTGGGTAGGCAACAATAATTTCATCATTGTTAACCATGTAACCCGAGTTCTTGTGTAACGAGATAATTTGTGAAGCAATAGCTGGATTTATTGACTCAGCTAAAGGACGGGCCTTTTTACTGTAATGACTTGCTGCAACCACTAAACCTCGGGTACTCAATAAAGTTACTTTCGCTTGCCCATCGTAGAGGCTCTTAGATAACTTATCGATAAGAGTTTGAAAGACGGGTAAGTTTAAATCAACACCGACCACACCGATAAACTGTTTATGCTTAAGCACTGGAACAGTTAGCGAGGTCATTAATGCTTTGTTACCGGGAGTGATTTCGTATAAATACGGCTCCATTAGACAGGGCTTTAAGGTTTCTTTACCGCATAAATACCATTCTGCATCACGGATCCCAAATTCATTTAGGCTAGTAAGGTATTTTTCTGACGAATCTTCAACCTGTTGATGTGCAACAGTGCCATTGTCATCACGGGTATAGTAAACCTCTAGGGCACCTGATGTCGTTACACTGTGGCTGGAATTAATATTCAGAAACTCAGTATCGAGCCCATCATAACCATTAGGTTCAAACTGGGCATACATGGAGGAAACTTGCGCATTCTTCTTAAGCACAGCCGCCACAGTGAGTTCTAAACGATCACGCTTTAAGGGAAGTTCTTCTGCTGTACTCTCCACCATACCGGCAAAAGAGTAAGGAATACGATAGGCTTCGTTAATAAATCCAGCGACCATTTCACCATATTCACCGGCGCGGGCTTCGAGTTTATCCCGCGTTTCAGTTTGTAGGGTATTTTGAACTTGATCCGATAATTGCGCGTTTTGAGCCGACAGTGTCCACCATAAACTGATAGATAAAATAGCCACTATCGATAAAAATAATGCTGATGTAATCCACAACAACTTAGTACTGATGGACAAATGCTTCATCTAGTAAACTCCCAAGAGAACGACAATAGCGTAATTATTATGATCTACTTTATTTTTATACTTTCTATACAGCATTAAAAATAGCACTTAGGGTAAGAATTACCAGTACTTAAGATAAAGAGTTGTCAATGGAATATAAAACTTTTGAATGACTAAATCAAAAAAAGGCCAAATTCAAATAAATGAATTCAGCCTTTAATATCAAACACTATTCTTGATTGAGTCTAGGATTAGCGTCCCCACAACCAAGCGGCGCCACGCACCCCCGATGAAGCACCATAATAATTTTTAACAACCGGTGTATGGCACTCTCGGCCAACCACATAGAGCGGCAAAATTTTTGGTAATTCGGTGTAAATAGCATCGATGTTAGACACGCCGCCGCCAAGGACGATAACATCAGGATCCATCATATTGATCACATGGGCCAATGAACGGGCTAAACGGTCAATAAAGCGGTTAAATGCTTGAGTTGCCAGCGGATCTCCCGCTTGCATCATTTGGGCAATTTCAATACCGCTGTCAGCAACACCGCCCGCAGCGCGAAAGTCGCGAACAAAGCCTGTTCCAGATATAAACGTTTCGATACAGTCTCTATTACCACAAAAACACGTCGTGGTATTAAATTCATCGGCTTTCATCCACGGTAAAGGATTATGGCCCCACTCACCACCAATACCATTGCCACCATCATGTACTTGGCCTTTAATTGCGATACCAGCACCACATCCCGTTCCAATAATGGCACCAAATACAACAGACTTTCCTGCGGCAGCGCCATCTACCGCTTCTGATACGGCAAAACAGTTCGCATCATTAGCAATTTTTACTTTACGATTTAATCGAGTCCCCAGATCCACATCAAGTGGATGACCATTGATCCAAGTTGAATTAGCGTTTTTTACTAGGCCAGTAAAAGGAGAAACAACCCCAGGAATACCAATTCCGATAGTGGCGGTTTGCTGCAGGCTGTCTTCGACTTCAGTTACCAGTGCAACCAAAGCATTGACTGTCGCAACATATTCTCTCGGTGTCGGGATGCGTTTACGAAAGACTTCGTTACCATCGCTATCTAATGCGACTACCTCGATTTTTGTGCCACCAAGATCGATACCAATTCGTAACATTCATATACTCCGTTTAAATATATTTAACGCAAAGCGGTGCATTAACAACCTGATGCATATCTGTAACTGTAGAGACGCTGCTAAGTAGAACTTTTCGTTTTAAAGTGATCTACATTAGAATTTCCAAGCGCACTATGCCTGCTGGACAAACAGCAATCAACCTCAATGTATTTAAATACACCATAGCGCATACCCGCACATGCCATTATCTGCTTATCCGATAGTACTGCGAATGTTCCTTGATTTATCCGCAGCAGAAAAACTTGGATAAAACTGTCTCCGCTTAAATCCACCTTAAAATTGATAAGGTCATTTGTAATAAAGTCTGTTTTTGCCTATGTCTGCCATTGGTTTGAATGGGTTATCGTCTTATACTTTTGAGCTCAAATATTAAAACAACAATGTTGGAAGCAAGCGATATGACTATTGGGACTGCTCCGGTAAGTAAAACACATTCATTTATGACAGTGTCTCTTATCGAATTATGGGAACGCTTTGGTTATTACGGCATGCAAGCGCTGATTGTGTACTTTATGGTGCAGCGCCTTGGCTTTGATGACTCACGTGCAAACTTAGTATGGAGTGCCTGTGCGGCACTTATTTATGTATCACCGGCGATTGGTGGCTGGGTTGGGGATAAAATTCTCGGCACCAAACGCACTATGCTGCTCGGTGCGGGGATCCTCTCTCTGGGTTATGCGCTAATGGCCGTACCCACTGAAAATACGTGGTTTATGTTTTCAGCGCTCGGTGTGATTGTGGTCGGTAACGGCCTATTCAAGCCGAATGCGGGTAACTTAGTTCGTAAGATTTACGAAGGTGACGATTCTAAAATCGACAGTGCTTTTACCATCTATTACATGGCGGTAAACGTGGGTTCGACCTTCTCTATGTTGCTCACGCCTTGGATTAAAGATTACGTTAACGCCCAGTATGGCAACGAATTTGGCTGGCACGCGGCCTTTGCTGTGTGCTGTGTCGGTATATTGGTGGGGTTAGGTAACTATGCACTCATGCGTAAGAGTCTAGTCCATTACGGTTCTGAGCCAGATACTCGCCCAGTGAACAAGAAAAACCTCGCGATTGTATTGGGTCTATCCGCATTGTCGGTTGTCGCTTCAGCCATTATTCTTGAATACGAAGCTGTTGCGCGCGTCTTCGTTTATGCAGCAGGCGTAGCCGTATTGGCAATCTTCTTCCACTTGATCCGCACCAGCGAAACCAGTGAAAGAGCTGGACTGATTGCAGCGCTGATCCTTACTGTGCAAACCGTGTTCTTCTTTATTTTCTATCAACAAATGTCAACGTCACTCGCGCTGTTTGCCCTGCGTAACGTGGATTGGGATTTTCAAGTTTTTGGTACCCACTTGTGGACTTGGTCACCTGCCCAGTTCCAAGCATTAAATCCATTATGGATTATGGTATTAAGTCCAGTACTCGCATGGAGCTATTCGTGGGCTGGACGCAATGATAAAGACTTTTCTATCGCGGCGAAATTTGCTCTCGGTTTTGCCGTTGTGGCGATTGGCTTCTTTATCTATGGCTTTGCGGGCCAATTTGCCGTCAATGGTAAAACCTCTTCATGGATCATGATCTGGGGCTATGCCTCTTACTCTTTAGGGGAATTGCTGGTGAGTGGTCTTGGACTTGCCATGATTGCTCGTTACGTACCTGCACGCATGGGCGGCTTTATGATGGGTGCCTATTTCGTCGCATCAGGTATTTCCCAGTATTTGGGCGGTGTGGTTGCTAACTTCGCCAGTGTACCCAAGGATTTAGTCGACCCACTGCAAACCTTACCCGTATACACAAGTCTGTTTAATAAACTAGGTATAGCCGCTGTGGTCTGTACCTTTATCGCACTTGCGGTATTACCTCTGATGCGTCGCCTGACTGAGACTCACCATTCACATAACAATGCTGCTGATCATGATATTAATGAAAGTGCTGCAGCATCGCTACGGGATGTGAAAGCCGAGCAGTAATGCTCGACTGACAATAGCGATTTATCTATTGCATAACATTAACTGCCGATAACCCTGCTATCGGCAGTTTTTTCATCACTTCATTCAACATCGTTTATACCCTTATATTGCTACTCATAACCAAATGAGCTTTAGTAAAAGTCATGCAATCCCACTGTGACGGGCTTAGCGCTGAGTTGCTGAGAATAAGAACTTCAGTTCCACATTATCGGCCCTCAATCACGGATGACTTCAGCCCCTCAATTTGTTACAAAGCGAGTACACACTCAGTTGTATGGCGATGCTCAAGTGCAAACTCAAATTGAATAACGAATGAAATAACAAAGGGAAAAGTGTTATCCATTAAAGCTTGAGAAGCAGTGTCGTTAACCCCATATCAATAACACTGAATACCTTTTATTCATCAAGACTGAGCCGTTAACGCTTTTTCTTAGCAATGAGCCTAGCAATGCAACGAACAATACGCCTAACACAGTTAGCGCCTCTTGTTGTCGTTAGCAAAAACGGCAGTCACTTGGAGACACTATGTCACAACAGACATCAATATTGGCCGATATTCCCTTCTCGCTATTGGAACTCGCGCCCATGCGCCAAGGCTCAACCGTGGGTGAAACACTGCACAGCAGTTTGCAGTATGCCAAGGAAGCCGACAGACTCGGCTTTAATCGTTTTTGGTTTGCCGAACACCATAATATGCCCGGTATCGCTAGCGCGGCGACCTCGGTATTAATTGGCTATATTGCTGGCAATACGCAGCGTATTCGCGTCGGCGCGGGTGGGATTATGCTGCCAAACCATGCGCCTTTAGTGGTCGCCGAACAGTTTGGTACCCTTGAAAGCTTATATCCTGGTCGAATCGATTTAGGACTGGGCCGCGCGCCCGGCAGCGATCAAATTACCAGCCGAGCACTGAACCGTGATACCAGTCGCGCCGAACAATTCCCCGAAGAAGTCAGTGAATTACAAACTCTACTTGGCCCTTACAATGGTCGCCATGCGGTGCGAGCGATTCCCGGAGAAGGCACTAATGTGCCAATTTGGTTATTGGGCTCGAGTCTCTTTAGCGCACAGTTAGCGGCGCAGCGTGGTTTGCCCTATGTGTTTGCGGGCCACTTTGCACCACGTTTTCTCTACGATGCGATTGAAATCTATCGCCGCGACTTTAAACCTTCTCAAGTGCTTGATAAACCCTATGTGATGCTTGGCTTGCCGTTAGTTGCCGCCGATACAGATGAAGAGGCCCAATATTTGGGAACGACCTCAAAACAGCGCGTGCTGGCACTTATCCGTGGTCACGAGTTATGGCTAAAGCCACCAGTTGATACTATGGATGGCTTGTGGAGTGCGCAAGAAGAAACCTATGTCGATAATTTCTTAGGTTTATCAGTTACTGGTGGCCCAGCGACGATTAAGCATCGTTTGGAAATGATCGTAAAAGAACTCGGCGTGAATGAGTTTATCTTTACCAACGACTTGTATGATCTTGATAAACGCAAGAAAGCATTACAGATCCTAATGGAGATTAAAAAGTAGCGATTCAGTAAACTGACTCGTTCTAAAAGTCATTGGCAGTCAAAACGACTGCCATAAAAAATCCCGCAGAAGCGGGATTTTTATTGGGCAACACTGTCATCTAAAACCTTTTTATATCAAAGCAATATTAGCTTTTCAGTACGGCATTAAAGCTGGCGTTAAGAATACCAAGGCCTGCATCAATTTGTGCATCCAGCGCCGTTAATGGCACCAAAATACGCAGCACATTACCGTAAGTACCGCAGGATAATAAAATCAATCCACGGTTACGAGCTTCAGCCAACACTTGCGCGCAATAGTGCGGTGCAGGTTTACCCTCTTCCATCAATTCGATGGCGATCATAGCGCCTAAACCACGCACATCGGCGATTTGCGCATGTTCGACCTGCATTACATTCAGGGCAGACTTAATTCGCTCACCAATGGCATTAGCCCTTTCTAGCAACTTTTCTTCTTCAAACACTTCAATGACAGCAAGCGCAGCGGCGCACGCTAACGGATTACCACCATAAGTACCGCCAAGACCACCGGGACCCACTGCATCCATGACTTGGGCGCGGCCAGTAATGCCCGAAAGTGGGAACCCACCCGCGATAGATTTAGCAAAGGTCGTGATATCTGCAGCAACCCCCATTTGCTCCATAGCGAAGAAAGTGCCAGTACGGCCCGCGCCTGTTTGCACTTCATCGGCGATCAGCATAATACCTTCACGGTCGCATAGTGCGCGTAAACGTTGCATAAAGGCGGGCGATGCGGCGTAGAAACCGCCCTCGCCCTGCACTGGCTCTAAAATAATGGCGGCGATATCACTCGGCTCGGCATCATTTTTAAAGATACGTTCAATCGAGGCCATAGCATCATCATCGGACACGCCATGCATTTCGCACGGGAACTCGGCGCGGAACACATTCGCCGACATCAGTCCCATACCTTTACTGTAAGGCGCGACTTTTCCGGTCAATGCCAAGGCCGCAATAGTGCGACCATGGTAGCCCGAGGTAAACGCAATCACGCCAGCACGTTTGGTATAGGCACGCGCCACTTTAACTGCGTTTTCAACCGCTTCTGAACCACTAGTGAATAGTGCCGTCTTCTTGGCAAAATCCCCAGGAACCAGTTGATTGAGCTTTTCACATACTTGGATATAGCTCTCGTAGCCGAGCACCATAAAACAGGTATGGGAAAAATTATCCAGCTGAGCCGCAACCGCCGCCTTCACTTTAGGATGAAGGTGGCCCGTATTGAGCACGGCAATGCCGCCCGCAAAATCGATAAACTCGCGACCTTCAACATCCCACACAGTCGCATTTTCGGCGCGGGCGGTAAAAATAGGGTGAATTTGCCCGACACCACCCGCAACTGCGGCTTGGCGACGTGCCATCAATGAATCATTGGTTGTTGTCATTTAGTCTTCCTCACTCGCCAAATCGGGCCGTATTAAACGGACATACAGATATATTTAATTTCTAAATATTCTTCGATACCGAACTTAGAGCCTTCACGGCCAAGCCCTGAAGATTTCATCCCGCCAAAAGGTGCGACTTCCGTCGAAATCAAGCCAGTGTTGACCCCAACCATGCCATATTCCAAGGCTTCGGCGACTTTCCACACCAATGAAATATCGCGGCCATAGAAATAGGCGGCGAGGCCAAATTCAGTATCATTAGCTTGTTTGATCACATCGTCGACATCGCTGAATTTAAACAGCGGCGCGAGTGGACCAAAGGTTTCTTCGCGGGCAACACGCATACTTTTATCAACGTTAGTGAGTACGGTTGGCTCGAAGAAATTACCGCCAAGATCATGAACTTTGCCGCCCGCGAGCACAGAGGCGCCTTTAGCGATAGCATCGATAAGGTGACTTTGTACTTTCTCGACTGCGGCAGCATTGATCAACGGACCCGTAGTGACGCCCTCGTTAATGCCCTCTCCAACCTTAAGCTTGCCCACTGCAGTGCTGAGTTTTAAGGCGAATTCATCGTATACGCCGTCTTGTACATAAATACGGTTAGCACAGACGCAGGTTTGGCCAGCATTACGATATTTAGCAATCATGGCGCCTTCAACGGCCGCATCAATATTGGCATCGTTAAATACGATAAATGGTGCATTGCCGCCAAGCTCTAGCGACAGTTTTTTTAAGGTAGGCGCACATTGCGCCATTAATTTAATACCGATATTGGTTGAGCCAGTGAAAGACAGCTTACGCACTATCGGGTTGCTGCACATTTCATTACCAATCTGCACCGCATCACCCGTTAACACACTAAATACGCCCGCAGGAATACCGGCACGCTTAGCAAGTTCAGCCATCGCTAATGCGGTAAAGGGTGTTTGGTGCGCAGGTTTTACCACCATAGTGCAACCCGCAGCTAACGCTGGAGCGGCTTTGCGGGTGATCATAGCAGCAGGAAAGTTCCACGGCGTAATCGCGGCGGTTACACCGACAGGCTGCTTAATTACTATCAAGCGCTTATCCCCTTGATGCCCAGGAATGGTATCGCCATAAATACGTTTAGCTTCTTCGGCAAACCACTCGATAAACGAAGCGGCATAGGTTACTTCACCTTTCGCTTCTGCCAGCGGTTTACCCTGCTCAGTCGTCATGAGCAATGCTAAGTCATCACTGTTTTCATTGAGTAATTCAAACCAACGTCTTAACTTAGCGCCGCGCTCTTTGGCTGTGAGCGCTCGCCATGCAGGTAAAGCCGCTTCTGCCGCCTTAATCGCCATTTCAGTTTCAACTTGTCCCATATTAGGAACGTAGCCAATCAGGGCATTGGTTGCGGGATTAACCACCTTTAGCGTGTCACCAGAAACGGCATCACACCATTGACCATTAATAAAAGACTGTTGACGTAGCAAACTCGGATCATTTAATTGCACAAGGATTTCCTCGTATTATGAAGCTACCTAGCTTCTTAAAAGTGATGATGTTAAAGACCTAGTTTGTCTCTTAACGTGTAATACCAAGCTCCGATAGCACTAAAAGGGACGCGAAGTGCGTGACCGCCGGGGAAAGGATAATGTGGCAATGCAGCAAAGGCATCGAAGCGCGTGGCTTGGCCGTTGAGCATTTCAGCCAGTAACTTGCCTGCCAGATGGGTATAAGTGACACCGTGGCCACTGCAACCCTGTGAATAATAGATGTTCTTACCGATACGACCGACCTGTGGCAGGCGCGACAGCGTCAGTAGGAAGTTACCTGTCCACGCATAATCGATCTTCACATCCTTTAATTGTGGGAAGGTTTTGAGCATGTTAGGAATAATGATCGATTTGATATCCGCCGGATCGCGGGCGCCATACACTACGCCGCCGCCGTAAATCATCCGCTTGTCACCAGACAGACGAAAATAATCGAGCAGATAGTTACAATCTTCGACGCAGTAATCATGTGGTAATAAGCTCGCAGCCAGATCGGCACTCAAAGGCTCTGTGGTAATCACTTGCGTGCCGCAGGGCATAGATTTCGCCTGCAGCTCCGGCATTAACTTACCTAAATAGGCGTTACCCGCCACCACCACAAACTTGGCTTTCACACTGCCCTGCGCCGTATGCACAACAGGGCTATCGCCTTCATCGACACTCAACACCGCAGAGTCTTCATAAATCTTACCACCGAGGGATTCAACCGCGCGCGCTTCGCCTAGGGCTAAATTAAGCGGGTGAATATGGCCGCCGCTTTTATCGAGTAGACCACCGACATAACGCTCAGTATTTACCACACCGCGAATACCTTTAGCATCGAGAAGTTCGAGCTGATTAACATGGCCGTGGCTTTCCCACAGTTGTTTTTGATGGCGTAGATGGCCCATTTGCTTTTCGTTCATCGCGGCAAACACGCCGCCATCTTTTAGATCGCATTGAATATTATACTTAGCAATACGATCGCGGATGATTTGCCCGCCCTCAAAGGCCATTTGGCCAAAGAGTTTACCTTGTTCTTTACCGACTGTTTTTTCAATAGTATCAATGTCACGGCTATAACTATTAACGATTTGTCCGCCATTACGGCCCGAGGCGCCCCAGCCAATGCGAGCAGCTTCTAATACCACCACACTCATGCCAGATTCTAATAAATGCAGCGCGGCAGAAAGGCCTGTATAACCTGCGCCAATCACACAAACATCGGCTTCAATCGATTCCTGTAGACGCGGACGTTCAACCTTATCGTTGGCCGATGCCGCATAATATGATCCAGCGTGAGCTATAGCAGACATGTTGTTCCCTTGAATTCTAATGTTCATTATTTTAAACAGCCATCACATCCTACACCTTCATAAAACGAAACACTAGCCAGAAAAGCGCAATAATTTACATTTTGTTTGATATATCAAACACGCGATTATTTTTAGCTCAGTGATTCAATTCTGGTGATCTTGAGTAACAGTACTAGCCTGCAAAGCAAAGCGGGTGATGGGAGCGGTGACAAATATCAAGGATGGCTTTGGCAATACCAAAGCCATCCCAAAATTAAGCTAACTAGTTCATTGGTGTACGGTCGCGTTTCTCTGCCCGTCTTGCCATATACCAAGAAAGGAAAGCGATGAGTGAAACACACAGTATGATCAGCGTCGCTAAGGCATTGATCTTAGGAGAAACCCCTAAACGTACCGAAGAGAACACCACCATAGGCAAGGTCGTTGCACCAGGGCCTGAGGCAAAACTTGCGATCACTAAATCGTCTAAGGACAAACTGAATGACAACAACCAACCCGCCACCAGCGCCGGCGAAATCATAGGCACAGTGATCAAGAAGAAAGTCTTGAGCGGTGTTGCCCCTAAGTCCATTGCCGCCTCTTCGATTGACATATCAAGCTCGCGCAATCTTGAAGACACCACCACAGCCACATAGGCAGCACAAAATGTTGAGTGTGCAATCCACACTGTCATCATGCCACGCTCTCTGGGCCAGCCCAACAAATCTGCCATGTGCACAAACAGTAAAAGCAAAGACAGACCAGTGATCACTTCAGGCATTACCAGCGGTGCAGTAATCATGTTCGACAGGGTCAGTTTTGCCCATGAACGCTTAAAGCGTGTCATCACAAAGGCTGCCATAGTGCCGATAATGACCGCCATAGTTGAGCTATAAAACGCTATCCGCAGACTGGTCCATACTGCATCTAAAATCTGTTGGTCTTGAAATAACTCGCCATACCATTTAGGTGAAAATCCGCCCCATACCGTCACTAATTTAGAGTCGTTAAAGGAATAAATCACCAGCACTAACATAGGTGCATACAAGAAAAACAAGCCAAACCAGAGCATCACTGAAGAAAAGCTTAATTTTTTCATAGGTCTTTCTCCAAACTACGCGCCTGATAGCGATGGAATAAAGTGATCGGAATAATCAATAGACCCAACATCACAATCGCCAGTGACGAAGCCACAGGCCAGTCGCGGTTATTGAAAAACTCTTGCCATAACACTCGACCTATCATCAAGGAATCGGGACCACCGAGTAGCTCTGGGATCACAAACTCACCCACGGCAGGAATAAACACCAACATAGAACCAGCAATCACACCACTTTTTGACAGCGGGAAAGTGATTTTCCAGAAGGTATTCAAACGGCTTGAACCCAAGTCAGACGCAGCTTCAATCAAACTCATATCAAGTTTCACTAAGGTGGCGTACAAGGGCAGAATCATAAAGGGTAAATACGCATAGATAATGCCGATATACACGGCAATATTGGTATTGAGGATCTGTAACGGCTCAGAGATGACCCCTAACCATATAAGTGTATTATTAATAATCCCAGTATTACTGAGTAAGCCCATCCAAGCATAAACGCGGATTAAGAACGAGGTCCATGATGGCAACATCACAAGTAACAAGAGTACCGTCTGCAAACGCGCAGGCGCGCGGGCGATGGCATAGGCCATAGGATAACCAATAATCAAACAGCCGATAGTCGACACTAACGCCATTTTCAATGAGCTAAGATAAGCCATGTAATATAGAGAATCATCGAGCAACATCAAATAGTTACCCAAATGCAGGAAGATATTTAATACATCGTCAGCATATTGGAATGTTGCTTCATAGGGCGGGATAGCAATCGCCGCCGTCGAAAAACTCAGTTTAAGGACAATCGCAAACGGTAAGGCAAAAAACAGCAGCAGCCAAGCGTAGGGAATACCTAGGGTCCAGAAGCGGCCCTTAAGCCACTTTAATTTAATGGGTTTCTTCATGATCTCAACACCACGCCACTGGTGTCCTCCCAACTAATGAACACTTCGTCATCCCATGTGGCATGATCGGCGCGGCGTTCACGGTTAGTCATACTGCACTGTACGATTTGACCATTCTCTAAACGAATGTAATAGACTGAAATACCGCCTAAATACGCGATATCATGCACGATTCCTTTCGCCCAGTTGTACTGACCTTCGGGCTGTTCACGGCTAATAATGGTCTTTTCGGGACGCACTGCTAGCCAAACATTCTTATCTTCAACGTTAGTCGTGACGCCATAACCGACATAAAAAGGTTGGGCCAAATCATTGGACTTAATGATCAGATGGTCGACTTCATCCACTTCAATCGCGCCACCAAACAAATTCACAGTACCGATAAACTCGGCAATCATGCGGCTGTTAGGGCTTTCGTAAATATCCATTGGCGAGCCAGTTTGAGCAATCCAGCCATCACTCATGATCGAAATTCGACCAGCCATTGTCATGGCTTCTTCCTGATCGTGGGTCACCATCACACAGGTCACGCCGACACGCTCAAGGATTTCAACCACTTCTAGCTGCATTTGGGTACGCAGTTTTTTATCCAATGCGCCCATAGGCTCATCGAGCAGTAATAATTTAGGCCGTTTCGCCAGTGAACGGGCCAGTGCAACACGCTGGCGCTGACCACCAGATAACTGATGCGGTTTACGCTTACCATATTGCTCCATATGCACGAGTTTCAGCATATCTTGCACACGCTGTTCAATTTCGGCTTTAGGCAGCTTGTCTTGCTTCAAACCAAATGCAATGTTTTGTGCCACTGTCATGTGGGGAAACAAAGCATAGGATTGAAACATCATATTGATGGGACGTTCGTATGGCGGTAAATCGGTGATATCTTCCCCATCAAGGAAAATACGGCCAGAGGTGGGCTTTTCAAAACCCGCCAACATGCGCAGTAGTGTTGACTTACCCGAGCCTGACCCGCCAAGTAAGGCAAAAATTTCGCCTTTATTGATAGTTAATGACACATCGTCGACAGCCCGCACGTCATCGAATAATTTGCTTACCCGCTCAATCTTGAGCAGTACTTTTTCTTGCGTCTTTGTTGTCGGTTTATTGGTGACGCTCGAGGTGATTGCCATAGTACTTCTCCACCCGAAAATGAGGCGTAGATACGCTCAAACTCTAGGTTCAACACGATTAATGAATGAAAAGTGGTTAAACAAACTGTGTCAAATCCTATACGTGGATTAACTATGCATAGGATTGGACATAGAAGTTTGCCAAGCTGGGGGCAAGCTAGGCTTGCCCCCTATCGACTATTGTCCTGACTTCACTTTGGTCCAAACACGGGTTAATACGCGCTGAATTTTCAAAGGACGAATTTCACCAATATAAAGTTTGTCTAACACTTCTTGTGGTGGATAGATCGCAGGATCGGTACGGATAGCCTCATCAACCAGAGGTTGAGCGGGATCGTTCGGGTTAGCATAGGCCACATAGTTAGAGATAGGCGCTATGACTTCTGGACGTAGAAAATAGTTAATCAGCGTGAGTGCATTATCGACGTTCGTTGAATCAGCAGGGATAGCTAACATATCGAACCACAGATTGGCACCTTCTTTTGGAATGGAGTAGCCAATCTTATTGCCATTTTTTGCTTCTTCAGCACGGGCCTTCGCCTGGAATACGTCACCGGAGAAACCGTAAGCGACACAGATGTCACCGTTCGCTAAGTCAGAAATATAACGTGAAGAATGGAAATACGTCACATAAGGACGAATTTTTTCCAGTAACTCACCCGCTTTTTCATAGTCTTCAGCCTTAGTACTGTTAGGATCTAAGCCTAAATAAATCATCGCCTGTGGCACCATGTCGTCGGCAGAGTCCAACATAGCAAAGCCACACTTAGAAATTTTTTCAGCGTATTTAGGATTGAAGATCAGTTCCATTGAGTTAAATGGCGCATCTTCCCCCACAGCGGCTTTCACTTTATCGATGTTGTAACCAATGCCATTGGTTCCCCATAAATAAGGCACGGCATATTGGTTACCCGGATCGGCTTTTTCAAGCAACTTCATCAGGGCTGGATTTAAATTTTTAAAATTAGGTAACTTAGCACGGTCTAAAGGTTTGAAAGCACCCGCTTTGATTTGCTTAGCGAGAAAGTGGTTAGAAGGTACAACGATATCGTAGCCACTACGACCAGACAGTAATTTAGCCTCAAGCACTTCATTACTATCAAATACATCGTAAATTACCCTAATGCTCGTTTCTTTCTTGAAGTTTTCTAAGGTATCTTCCGCGATATAATCTGACCAGTTATACACGCGAACCACTTCTTCCGCTTGGGCCACTGCGCTTGCAAATACGCTCGCAGTCACCAGCGCTAATGTGGTCATCTTATTAAATAGCTTCATGCTTTCTCCTTTCTCGGGTAGCAGAACTGCTTAAGCAAATTCTGACATTGTGTCACCGGGCTGCCCGGATATTGTTGTTATTTTCGACCAATGCAACACCTTAAAAACCGCATCGGCAGTCTCTACGGCATGATAACCATGCCTACTTTATATCTTGCTGCAATTTGTTAAGTATCAGGTTTCGTGCCAAATTTTCGAGGCATCGGTATTGCATTAACACTCAAAAAAATAGACTAGATATGACACTGCTTGTACATTTTGCAACATTAAGGCAAATGCCTCAAGTCCCTAAGCAATCGCAAAAAAACACTTAGATAAACACATTTTAAATATGACTAACAATTAGTTAGTAACGCTAGCAAGCGAACAACCTAAAATTGTTAAGCCTATTTTACTTCCCTTGCAGACAAGCAATGGAATTGAATAATCACTTTAACGGACAAGCCATTAAAAACCATCATATTATTTAACAAGCGAGTTGCACCAGTTAAGTGCAACCTCACTAAAACAGTGCACGCATCAGTATCGTTATGGCCAACGTTAACCCCTTATTCCTTGGGTTAACGCGGCAACACGGTCAGTGCAATCAATCCAAAACATTACACAGTGAGTAATAGGAATTCACGTTCCCATGAGCTGACAACACGGCGGAAGTTTTCAAGTTCAGCCTGTTTTACCGCCACAAATCCAGTGGTGAAGGATTCGCCTAAATATTGCTTACAGGCATCACTTTCTTCCATCGCCGCTAATGCTTCCTCTAATGTCAGTGGTAAACAATGGGTATTATTGCTACGACTTTCATTGGCTTTACCTTGCACAGGAGTCGAAGGTTTTAGCGACTCAACCATGCCGATATAGCCACACAACAAGCTCGCGGCAATCGCCAAATAACAGTTAGCATCGGCGCCGGGAATGCGGTTTTCAATGCGACGGTTTTGTGGTGAAGATTCTGGAATGCGTAAACCACAGGTACGGTTTTCATCGCCCCATTCTAAGTTTACAGGTGCCGAAGTGCCGGGGAGGAAACGACGAAACGAGTTCGCATTTGGCGCCATCAGTGGCAGTAACTCAGGAATGAATTTTTGTAGACCTGCAATATATCCCAAGAATAGCTTGCTCTTAGTCCCATCTTCATTGGTGAAAATATTCTTGCCAGTCTCTTTATTGATCACGCTTTGATGAATATGCATCGCACTGCCAGGTTCATCCGTCACGGGTTTTGCCATAAAAGTGGCGCACACATCGTGCTTCAGCGCGGCTTCCCGTAAAGTGCGTTTAAAGATAAACACTTGATCAGCTAAAGATAATGCGTTGCCATGGCTGAAGTTAATCTCCATCTGTGCGGGACCATCTTCATGGATTAAAGTATCGATATCTAAACCTTGAAGCTCACACCAATCGTACATATCTTCAAACATAGGATCATATTCGTTGGCAGCATCAATAGAGAATGACTGGCGACCCGCTTCGGGGCGACCTGAACGACCAATTGGAGGCTTTAAGGGTAAATCGTGGTCGTCACTACGACGAGTCAAATAGAACTCCATTTCGGGAGCGATAACAGGTTCCCAGCCCTGTTCGTCATAGAGAGACAAGACTTTTTTCAACACGTTACGTGGTGACAGCTCAATCGGATTACCCATTCTGTCGTAGCAATCGTGGATAACCTGTGCCGTGGCTTCGATGGTCCAAGGCAACATAAAAACGGCATTTTCATCGGGTACACAAACAAAATCGATGTCGGCGGGATCGAGCAAACTGTAGTAAATCTCTTCGTCGACAAAATCACCGGTCACAGTTTGCAACAACACACTTTCGGGCAAACGCATGCCTTTTTCATCGAGAAACTTATCGACTGGAGCAATCTTGCCGCGGGCGATGCCAGTCATGTCACTGATAACACATTCGACTTCTGTGATTTTTCGTTCTTTTAAAAAAGCGATTAGCTTATTCATTATTATTTCACTCGAGTTGTAGCCCTACGTCGGCATGCATCACCGAAGGCATTGAAAATGGAGAGATAAAACGGATTCTCGCTCACCTTCCACTCTGGATGCCATTGCACACCGAGGGCAAATTCTTTAGTACCAATTACGGAGAAAGCCTCCACTAACCCATCTGGAGCATAAGCTTCTGGCCGCAACCCAACACCCAGGCGCTCCACGCCTTGAGTATGTACAGAGTTAATCTCTGCAGAGTTACGGCCCCAGGCCTCGTAAATAAGCCCCCCGGGCTCAACAGTAATACTGTGAGAAGCCCCATACTGCACATCTAAGGATGCGGTTTTATCTTCTCGATGTTCAATAAAGCCACCCACCTCATGGAGCTTCTGATGCAAACTGCCACCAAAAGCCACATTCATTTCTTGAAAACCGCGACAAATACCTAATACAGGTACCCCAGCAGCAATAGCAGCGTGGATCAGCGGCAAGGTTGTCGCGTCACGTTTAGGATCATGGTGTGTACCAAGCTCACTCGGCTGGCCTGCATAAAGATGGGGTTCTACATTAGAAGGAGAGCCAGTAAACAAAATACCGTCAAGACGCTCTAAAATAGCGTCTATCGGTAAATCGCCACCTAAAGATGGGATCACTAACGGCCAGCCTTTCGCGCCATTAACTACGCCTAAAAGGTATTTTTCACCAACAATATTAAAGGGGTGTGATCCCAATTGTTGATTGCATGCAATAACACCTATGAGAGGTAAATCGGCTGACATATCTCACCTTTAGAATTGATTTTACTAGCATAACGAACACTTTGCCTTTAAATGTTCATTTTTTCACACAGTACACCGAAATTTAGCACTAGGCAAGAGGTTAAACACTTGTTAAAGGTTATTTAATCCACTTATTCTTAATAAGCATAAATAACATGTAGTTAAATGTATATTTACCCCTTTTCTCGCTAATTCATGTATATAAACCAGCGGTTACACCAGCATAAAGCTCACTTTTTACAGGGTAAATTAAACCGTATTCGAACCAAATTTGAACCAATATTATTTACACAAAGAAGAGGATATATAACCAATATGACAGGGTTAGAAAGTAGGTAATACCAATCGTATTAAATATCTGTTCATTCAGCGGGAGTTCAACGCGCTTTAGACAAGGCGAAGGCTTGAAGGCATAGTGGTGCTCTGTCGAAAGCCTTAAACGCAGTATAAAGTGCGTTGAAACCCGCCCTTCGGGAGCCTCACAGGCATCCCACTCCCGTGTTGCATTGACTTAAAAGGGAATGACCATTTCTGCGTCAATGCGCCTTGGATTGAAATGCCTGTGAGGCTCTGAACTGATTAGATATTTAATGTGATTGGTATAAATCCGCAGTAATGTTGAATAACAGTATTACGCCACTCACTTTTAGCGAATAAGTGGCCTAATATGTTGAATAATAGGATAAGTTAATGACTTAATTAGAAGTTTGCAGGCGTAGTCGCACTCACTAGGCGACAAGGTTCATCGAAGGGATTGCGGAATCTATGGGGCAATTCACTGTTAAAATAATAACTGTCACCCGCTTCCAAAATATACACTTCATCCCCAACAGTGAGTTCGAATTTACCTTCTATCACCATAGCGGCCTCTTCACCTTCGTGCTTTAGCATCTCTTCACCCGTATCTGAACCGGGTGGATAAATCTCATTCATCACTGACATTGCGCGGTTCGGGTAATCACGACCGATCAGTTTAAATTCAAGTGGTCCAGTACCGATATTCAGTAATTCATTGGATCGATAGACGACCTTTTGCTCACTATCCGTTGAGGCTTCAATGGAGAAAAAGTCCACTAAAGACATCGGGATACCCGACAGCACTTTTTTTAAAGAGCTGACTGACGGGCTAACACTGTTTTTCTCGATCATTGAAATCGTACTGTTAGTCACACCAGCACGTTTGGCTAATTCTCGTTGAGATAAGCCTTTCATTTTTCGAACAGTTTTGAGGCTGGCTCCAATATCCAAATTTCACATCCCCCTAAAGGCTCGGGTCAATCCCGATAGATGACGAACAGGTTGTTCAGGATAAACACCATCCAGAACGCATTTTCGCCCAAAAAGCGCGTGTTTTACTGCTTTCATTGTATTCTACATAAAAAGCGTGTTAAATAAAACGAACACTTTTTTGCGTCATGTTAAAAGTGTGATGAGTATACTGAGACAAGTCCAATTTACAATAAAAACAATTTTTGGGAGCCATAATGGCAAGCAAACCTCCAGTGCACAGCGAACAGTATCCACACTCTTATTATGTTGATACTGCTAAAGAAATTTACGCTTACCCACAACTCGAAGGCAATATCAATGCCGATGTCTGTATCGTGGGCGGCGGCTTTAGCGGTATCAATACCGCCATAGAACTCACACAGCGCGGTATGAGTGTCGTGCTGTTAGAAGCGAGGCGAATTGGCTGGGGCGCATCGGGGCGTAATGGCGGCGAACTCATTCGCGGCATAGGCCATGACCCTTCGCAATTTCAAAGTGAAATCGGCACTGAAGGTGTTCAAGCAATTCAACAGATGGGCTTTGAAGCCGTCGAAATTGTGCGAAATCGCATACAAGAACACAGTATCGACTGCGATCTGCAAATGGGTTATTGCGACTTAGCGGTAAAACCTCGTCACATGGATGAGCTTGAAGAAGAATTTAGCGCACTCAAGGCCATGGGTTATCAGCAAGAAATCAAGCTGTTAACTAAGCCACAATTAGGTGAAGTCATAGGCTCAGATTTTTATCAAGGCGCGCTAGTTGATATGGGTAGCGGTCATCTACACCCACTTAATCTTGCCCTCGGTGAAGCTCGCGTCGCCCGCAATCTCGGTGCTAGGTTGTTTGAGTACAGCGCTGCTGAAAAAATCATTCAAGGCGCCAAACCTAAGGTCATTACCGCTAAGGGCGAAGTCACATGCCAATACTTAGTGCTGGCGGGCAATGCCTATATCGGCCACAAACTTAATAGCTTTGTAGGGGGGAAAGTATTACCTGCAGGCAGTTATTTATTGGCAACAGAGCCCTTAACTGAGGCCCAATGCGCGAGTATTATCCCGCAAAACATGGCCTTCGCGGATATGCGAATTGCCTTAGATTACTTTCACTTATCCGCAGATCGTCGTTTGCTGTTTGGTGGCCTTTGTACCTATTCGGGTAAAGATCCCAAGGATATTGAAGCGGCACTGAGACCGAATCTTGAGAAGGTATTCCCGCAGTTAAAAGGGGTACGTATCGATTATGAATGGGGCGGTATGATAGGTATCGGTGCTAACCGTATGCCACAAATTGGTCGCCTTCCCGATGCAAATAATATTTTTTACGCCCAAGCCTATGCGGGACACGGCGTGAATGCCACTCACATGGCGGCAAAACTGCTTGCCGAGGCTATTTGCCAACAGGCGGGACATTTCGATGTGTTTGCTAAAATCAAACACATCACCTTCCCCGGCGGCCCAACATTCCGCTCACCTATACTCGCTGCAGGCATGCTGTATCACAGATTTAAGGACTTGTTTTAAGTCGCTTGTTACGCCTTGCCCACAGGATAAAAGGGATAGACCCAAGATAATGCACGACTAAAGCCACCAAGACGCCAAAGCCAATACCACTAGAAGTTAAAGGTATCCCTGGCTTAAAGTTACTGATGGTTTTCTCAAGATAATCAAAGCGAACAGGGTTAAACATATAGGCAGTTTTCTCAAACAAATTGCCCGTATTAAAAATCGCCACGCCCTGTGTTAACGCTTTATAAAGCGCCAGTGTCTGTACCTTTTGCTCAGCGTCGGCACGCACACTTGGCTCCTCATTTTGCTGGTGGCGGGCAATCATGGCATCAACATCAGCGTAATGATATTCCTTAGCCGTTGCCTCGTAACCTTCCACCTGCCATCGAGTGGATTCATAAAGGCCTGATAAAAATTGCTGATAATGATCAGCCAGTTGTGGTAACTGTAAGGCAATCACTAAAATAAATCCAAATACCAACTTATCGATCAATCTCGCTATCAAAGGTTTCTCCTTGGCATTTAGCCAAACGACGTAGAAGTCACATGATGTTCAACAAAAACCACGCTAACTTAATTAATCTACAGCACTAATTTCAATGGTGATACTCAATTAACACTCTATCGGCAGATCGTTACGGCTGCCCCAATCCGCCCATGAACCGTCATAGAGGATGGGATTTTTATGCCCCGCGGCGACCGAAGCTAAGATCAAAATACACGCCGTAATCCCGGAACCACAGCTGAATATCCTTGCGGATTTATCCCCTGCTAGCCCTTGATAAATAGACTGTAGCTCACTGACCGTTTTGATTTTATTACCATCGAGTACTTGAGCGAAGGGTAAATTAACCGAGCAAGGAATATGCCCAGAGCGCACACCGGGGCGCGGCTCACTCACTTGCCCTAAAAAGCGAGGCGCACCACGGGCATCGACAATCGCCGTTCCGGCATCTTCAATTCGTGATAACACGGCCTCGGCATCCATCACAAGCTCGGGGTGGTATTGCAGCACATCCGCCAAAGTATCGATATCCGTCGGGCCATAATCGACGCCTTCGGCTTGATAACGCGATGAGGTAATGCGGTCTTCTTCAATCCATTGAGGCAAGCCACCATCAAGCACATAGACTCGATTAAAGCCCATGACTTTAAAGGTCCACCACGCCCGTGGAGATGAATAAATGCCTTGGTTATCATAGATAACAATAACACTGTCGACCTCAATCCCAAGTTGGGCTATCCCTTGGATGAATTGCTCAAACGTCGGCAAGGCATGAATTTGGGTTGAAGTCTTATCGCAAAACACATTTTCCAAGTCGAATCGACGTGAGCGCGGAATACAAATAGGCTCATCGTAAACTAAGGGTTCTTTACCAATAACGGTTTCCATACTGGCATCGAGCAAGACTAAATTGGGATCGGTGAGATGTGCTTCGAGCCACTGCGTACTAACAAGTGGGTATTCCATAGCGAGTCCTTTTACTGTTATCCAAATCTGCCGATAGTCTCTCACCAAATGCCGTAAAGCCCAAATATCAGCTTAACAAATTGTCTGCTTTGGGATTTTATTTAAAAGCGCCGACTCGGTTTTATGCGCTCAATTATTAGTGCATTCAATCATTAGATTGCAGCGAAGCCGTGTTTTGAAGAGAGTGCTTTCAAACTGCTCATTTTTAATGATGCCGCTTTCAAAACGATCCTGTCGATATGGCCGTGTTCGAGATAGCCGTTTTCGCAAAAGTCCGTTTCGAGACAACTATTTTCAAAATAGCCGCTATTTAATGACTTCTATTTTCACGTCAATCAAGCCAGAAGAAGTGTTGCCTATGCTACTGAACGCCGATTTAGACAGATCAATAATGCGGCCACGCACGAAAGGCCCTCTATCATTGATTTTTACAATCACACTTTTGCCATTATCGACATTGGTGACCTTAACACTCGAGCCAAAGGGTAACTTTTTATGCGCTGCTGTCTTTAATTTATGTTTGTAAAGTTCACCGCTGGCCGTCTGCTTATTCTGATGTTTATCCCCATAAAATGAAGCCTGACCAGCTTCCGTGAATCCCACCCAGTTTCCATTCTCACCCGTCTGCATTGAAGAACAGCCGGCCAAAAAGCTTAGCAATGCCAGTACAAATAGTTTCACGACATTGAACTGCCTAATTGGGTTTTGAAGTGCATTCACATGACACCCTCTCTAATGAGTGAACGCTTTGCTGACGAGTGATTGGCTCAGCAAAAATCACTGGGAAATAACGAACAACCTTAGATGGCAAAGCTCAAGACCTGCATCCTAAAAGATCAAAATAAGAAACAATAAATTTCCACGAGGCTACAGCAGTTGCACGCTAAAATCACGTATTTACAGGTGAATGCTCTTACTTTGAGATAAAATATGCAGTCATAACGAGGCGTTGTTTCCTAATTTAGATCGGTAAACAAAGCCCTAACGAGTTAACACTTCATGGATAATCTCAAATTTGGGTTCTTTACCACTTGGCCATGTAGGTTTCTTTATGGGGTTTTCAAAGGTGGTCAGCCAAATATCAAGATCACTGGAACCAGACAAACAACCCATAAACGCAAAATACATTCCACTATTTATCATGTGACGGGCAAACTGAATAGCGTCTTCAAGAGTGCCCTCTTCCCAGTTATGTGTGAACGTTTCATCATCCCATACCCATTTAATGGGGACTCCACTTTCATCACAAGCGAAGAACCTTACATTTCGATAACCTTTACTTGCTGTTTTTAGAGAATTTATAAAACTTTCTCTGGTGTTATCGAATCTTTTTTTAAACTCTTCAATATCTAGATCTTTGCTAATAAAGTTCTTCATACTTGCCCTAGAGGTAAATACTACCAACGGTATGACATAACCACACACAAAAAATTCTATCCAATGAGCCCAGTGACTGATGTCGTTTAGCTCTGTTAGAAGCTAATTATGCCAAAGATTGGTATTCATTGCTGCCATTATGAAACAACCTAATTTCGATACTTTTTATTTCTTTTTTAGAGGAAATCAATTGCTCCACCAACCAAATATAACCGATTTCATATAGCTTATTTTGTAGGGAGAACAAATCATCTTCTGGCATATTGTCTATATCAACATTCAATAATTGATACCAATTAAAGGCTTTAAATTCTGAAACATCCTCAAACTCACATACTGCGGTTAAAAGCCATGCGCCATTCATCATAGAGGCTATATCGACAAAAAAATCGCAATATGCCTCACCTTGATTCTTACAAGAAATCGCATATTCCCTAACAAGTTCCATAAAATCAGATTTGTAACTATCGAGAGCTTTACTGACGATTGCCCCAAACTCTTCTACGTTGTTCATACTTGCCTTCTTATTCAATGATCTAAGCACCCTATAATATCACAAATAACTTACAACACTTTTCACACTATGCCACTACACTATGACTAAATGCATTAATGGTAATGTTTGAAAGCCACAAATTTATAAGCGATAACTTACGATATTTATGAAGCAGATAAGAATGGAAGTAAATTGAGATATTAATGGGAGTGTTTAAAGTCAATATTCTATCGAGTATGAGTGAGCAACAATATAATGAATCAAGACTGTAACATCTTATCCACAGCAGCAGATACAGATTTTACAAGTAAAATATGGCTTAGAAAAAATGGGGACACCTTGAGCTACAAAAAATAAAAAACCTCTTTCCATGTACGATGAAAAGAGGTTTTAGTATTGAGCGAAAGCGGCTCCTTCTCTTATATAGACAAATATAGACAAAAAAGAGCGGTTATAGCACGATCCAAGTCGCTTTCAGTTCTGTGTATTTGTCGAAGGAGTGCAGAGATTTATCTCGGCCATTACCTGACTGTTTATAGCCACCGAATGGCGCTGTCATGTCGCCGCCATCGTAATGGTTGATCCACACCATGCCAGAGCGCAGGGCTTTGGCCGTTTTATGGGCCTTGCTGATATCCGATGTCCACACACCAGCGGCTAAACCATAGATGGTATCGTTGGCTATCGATATCGCCTCTTCCATGCCATTAAATTCAATGACAGATAACACTGGGCCAAATATTTCTTCGCTGGCAATTTTCATCTGGTTGTTTACGTTAGAAAATACCGTTGGTTGCACATACACACCGCCAGTGTCGGCCATAACTTGGCTGCCACCGTGGACTAAGGTCGCGCCTTCATCTTTACCTGCTTTAATGTAACTGAGTACTGTGTCTAACTGTTGTTTATCAACAACGGCGCCGCTCACTGTCGCGGGATCGAGTGGATGCCCCGGATGCCATGAGGCTAACTCCTCAGCAATAAGCGCGATAAGCTCATCTTTCACCCCGGATTCCACCAGCAAACGCGAACCTGCGGTGCAAACTTCACCTTGGTTAAAGGCAATGGCTTCGGCCGCAGCAACAGCAGCAGCTTTCAGATCTGGCGCGTCATTAAAGACGATATTGGGGCTCTTGCCTCCGGCCTCTAACCACACGCGTTTCATGTTCGATTCACCTGCATAAATCATTAATTGCTTGGCAATTTTGGTGGAACCTGTGAACACCAACGTATCCACATCCATATGCAACGCTAAGGCTTTACCCACAGTATGACCAAATCCTGGCAACACGTTGAGTACGCCTTTTGGGATCCCAGCTTCAATAGCCAATTGCGCCATACGGATAGCCGTTAAGGGTGACTTTTCAGAGGGTTTTAACACCACACTATTACCCGTGGCCAGTGCGGGCCCGAGCTTCCAACACGCCATAAGCATTGGGAAGTTCCACGGCACAATCGCGGCCACAACACCCACAGGCTCACGGGTGATCATGCCAATTTCATTGTGAGCCGTTGGCGCGAGTTCATCGTAAATTTTATCAATCGCTTCGCCAGACCAGCGAATCGCACGGGCAGCCCCCGCCACATCCACCGCTTTGGAGAAACGAATCGGTTTACCCATGTCGAGGGTTTCTAACAGTGCGAGTTCATTGGCATTTTCTTCCAATAACTCGGCGAAACGTATCATCACTTGTTTGCGCTTTACCGGAGACTGCTGCGACCAAATACCAGACTCGAATACGCTGCGGCCATTAGCAACCGCAAGATTAGCATCCGCAAGATCGCAACTCGCCACTTTTACCAACAAGCGGCCATCGATAGGACTAATACAATCAAAGGTGTTACCCGAAACGGCATCTTGGTATTCGCCATTGATAAACGCCTTACCATTAATAGACAGGCTGGCAGCCAGACTTTCCCATTCGCTGCGTTTCTTCGGTGTGCTCATGATGACCTCTTAATAATTCGTATAGGTGTGGTTTATCGTTCATCGACAAGAAAATAGGGGCTGTGACGACTTTAACGCAAATGCTAAACATCATCACAGTCATAATCCGAGCTTCAGGTTACGCTGTTTAAACCATAAAATTCAATATTTTTTACAAAAATAGCTTTTTTGCCACAAATAACTGCACACGGCTCTTCCATGTTCATTATTTCTAACATAGCATAGCAAATATTAGCCACCCTAAAACAAGACCTGAAGATACAGGACAAGGTAGACACTATGGCCGATTTGCCGCTCAATTGTGCAAGCGACTCCTCACTTGATCATCCCTCACTTGAACATTTCTGGATGCCTTTTACCGCCAACCGCCAATTTAAAGCTAGTCCGCGGTTACTCGCCAAGGCTGAAGGCATGTATTACACGGATATTGATGGTAATAAGGTATTAGATGCCACCGCAGGTTTATGGTGTTGTAACGCAGGCCATGGTCGCAAGGAAATCAGCGAAGCGGTCAGCAAACAAATTAAAGAGATGGACTACGCGCCCTCCTTCCAAATGGGTCACCCTATCGCCTTTGAACTCGCAGAGCGTTTAACAGAGTTAAGCCCAGAGGGATTGAACAAAGTATTCTTTACTAACTCAGGTTCTGAGTCCGTCGATACAGCACTTAAGATGGCACTTTGCTATCACAGAGCCAACGGTCAAGCCTCTCGCACCCGCTTTATCGGCCGCGAAATGGGTTACCACGGTGTAGGTTTTGGCGGCATATCTGTGGGGGGCTTAAGCAATAACCGCAAAGCCTTTAGCGGCCAATTATTGCAAGGCGTCGATCACTTACCCCACACCTTAGATATCCAAAATGCGGCATTTACCCGTGGACTCTCGCCCTTTGGCGCTGAAAAAGCCGAGGTATTAGAACAGTTAGTGACCCTGCATGGCGCCGAGAATATTGCCGCCGTTATCGTTGAACCTATGTCGGGTTCTGCCGGGGTGATATTGCCGCCACAAGGTTACTTAAAACGTCTGCGTGAAATCACTAAGAAGCACGGCATCCTACTGATTTTTGACGAAGTCATTACCGCTTTCGGCCGTGTTGGCGCCGCTTTTGCGAGTCAACGTTGGGGCGTTATCCCAGATATGATCACCACGGCTAAAGCCATCAATAACGGCGCCATCCCTATGGGCGCAGTGTTCGTTCAAGATTTTATCCACGACACTTGCATGCAAGGCCCTAATGAACTGATTGAGTTCTTCCACGGTTACACCTATTCAGGTCATCCAGTGGCGGCAGCGGCGGCGCTTGCCACCCTATCGATTTATGAAAATGAGCAATTATTCGAGCGCAGTTTTGAGCTTGAACGCTACTTTGAAGACGCAGTGCACAGCCTCAAGGGCCTGCCGAATGTGATTGATATTCGCAACACAGGCTTAGTGGCGGGGATCCAATTTGCCCCTAACGCCCAAGGCGCGGGTAAACGTGGTTACGGCGTGTTTGAACACTGCTTCCGCCACGGTACTTTAGTACGAGCCACGGGCGACATCATTGCCATATCACCGCCACTGATTGTCGATAAACGCGAGATTGACCAAATGGTTAATAGCCTAAGCGATGCCATTAACGCCGTTGAATAATAGCGCCAGCGGTTCGTTCCACTCTCACATTTAACACCCCGCTGCGGCGAGGAACTTCAAAGGTTAACTATGCTCAAGATCACTCACTTTGTTAATGGTCAGCACACCCCTGCCAGTACCAGAAGCCAAGATATTTTTGAACCCGCCACGGGTGAACTACGTGGCCAAGTCTCACTGGCAAGCGAAACCGAAGTCGGCGAAGCCATCGCGATCGCTAAAACCGCCTTTGAAACCTGGTCACAAGTCACGCCGCTCAACCGTGCTCGAGTGCTTTTTAAATTCAAAGCCTTAGTCGAGCAGCACCTAGATGAAATGGCGCAGCTTATCACCCGTGAGCACGGCAAAGTGATCGACGATGCTAAGGGCGAGTTGATCCGTGGTCTCGAAGTGGTCGAATTTGCCTGTGGTATTCCGCACTTGCTTAAAGGTGAACACACCCAGCAAGTGGGTGGCGGCGTCGATTCTTGGTCAGTTAATCAAGCTTTAGGTGTTGTCGCAGGCATAGCGCCCTTTAACTTCCCCGTGATGGTTCCCATGTGGATGTTCCCAATCGCGATTGCCTGCGGTAACACCTTTATTATGAAACCCTCGGAAAAAGACCCGAGCTCAGTGATGCGTATTGCCGAGCTGCTTAAAGAAGCGGGTCTTCCCGATGGCGTGTTTAACGTGATTAACGGCGACAAAGAAGCCGTCGATACCTTACTCACCCATAAAGATGTGCAAGCGGTGAGCTTTGTAGGCTCAACTCCGATTGCTGAATACATCTACAGCACAGCCTCTAAACATGGCAAACGCGTGCAAGCCTTAGGCGGCGCGAAAAACCATATGTTACTCATGCCAGATGCAGATTTAGATCAAGCTGTTAGCGCCTTAATGGGTGCCGCTTACGGCAGTGCTGGTGAGCGTTGTATGGCAATTTCAGTCGTACTCGCGGTAGGCGATGTGGGCGACGCGTTAGTGGAAAAACTGCTACCGCAAATCCAAACCTTAAAAGTCGGCAACGGCCTGACGCCAGAGATGGAAATGGGCCCGCTGAGCTCAAAACAGCACCTTGCCAAAGTCACCCAATATGTTGAAGCCGGTGTGCAAGAAGGTGCAGCGCTGCTGGTCGATGGCCGTAAACTGAGTGTTGAAGAAAATCCACAGGGTTATTTCCTCGGCGCCTGTTTGTTCGACCACGTCACGCCTGAAATGAGCATCTACCGCGAAGAAATCTTTGGGCCAGTGCTGGCGATTGTGCGCGTGAAAGATTACCCAACGGCGCTTGAGCTGATTAACCGACACGAATTTGGCAATGGCACGGCGATTTTCACCCAAAGTGGTGAAGCGGCGCGACATTTCTGCCACCACGTGCAAGTCGGTATGGTTGGAGTGAATGTACCGATCCCAGTGCCGATGGCGTTCCACAGTTTTGGCGGTTGGAAGCGTTCACTGTTTGGGCCGCTGCATATGCATGGCCCCGATGGCGTGCGTTTTTATACCAAGCGTAAGGCAATTACTGCCCGCTGGCCTGTGGGTAAACAGACTCAAGCCGAGTTTGTGATGCCAACGATGAAATAGCCGAATGTCAGCTCAACAAGGAAATCGCAAATGACTGTGAGCATCAACGCCATTATTCGCTTTGCTTCGGCGCAAACACCCGTCGAAACCTACCAGTTACCGACGGAAAAGTTGTTAACTGGCAATCCAACTCAAAGGTTAGAGAATCATTATTCTAGCCCTTGTGATCAATTTCACAGTGGGATTTGGCAAAGTGAATCAGGTGCTTGGAAAATAAACTACACTGAATACGAGTACTGCGAAATCCTCGAAGGGATAAGTGTTATCACAGATCTTCAAGGTCAATCGCAGACTTTCACTGTGGGCGACAGGTTTATTATACCCGCGGGTTTTCAAGGCACTTGGGAAGTAGTGGAACCCTGCCGCAAGGTTTACGTCATTTTCGAACAAAAGTGAGATCAATGAGGCTGATGTTAGCCTCAAAAAAGCTAAGTTATCTTAGCAATAACTCGCCATGAGGTCACAGCAACGGGTTTTCCTAGGCTGTTGTTTGGCAAACCAACGGATGCACTGGCGCGATTGGATTAGCATGGTCGCTAGTAGCACGTCCGAGTCAACAAAGAAAATGGGAGAAATACCGTGTATAACAATCTGAATAAAAAACGGCTGATACAGCTTGTCGGACTCGCGCTAACCACAACCCTATTCTCCGGCATTGCCGCCGCCGAAGTCACTGGGGAAATTAGTCTGACTAACGACTATCGTTTCCGTGGCATATCACAAACCGCAGGCGATCCCGCTCTCCAAGCGGGTATAGACTGGGGATTTGACTCTGGCCTATCTGTTGGTGCTTGGGCAAGTAATGTGGACTTTGACGAGCCAGGCTATAACGGTCCGGATGTTGAGTACGATTTTTATGTCGCCTATGGCAACGATCTCAATGATGATTTGAGTTACGATATCACGCTTTATCGTTATAACTATTCAGGTGAGAGTGATCTTGGTTACTTTGAAGTAACTGCTGGCGTTGAGTTTAAAGGTTTTCGCCTAGCCTATTGGTTTACCAATGATTATGGAGGAAGCGACTTAGACTATCACTATACCGAACTCAACTATTCCTACACATTTGTGGAAAATTGGAATCTCGATCTACACTACGGCTACAATGCTGGCGATGCCCTAGATGATGGCGAAGGTTTCGACAGTTACTCCGATTATTCTATTGGAGTGTCAACTGAATTTGCAGGTTTTGGTCTATCGCTTGCGTGGTTAGGGACAGATCTTACTGGAGCTCAAAAAGTGACTGATGGTGCCTTTAAAACTAAAGATACTGTACTCGCCACCCTGAGTTACGCATTCTAACGCCCCACAGTTGTGATATCGCAATGCAAAACCGCCCTATTACTAGCATAATAAGGCGGTTTTATTTTTATCTGAATACCATTAAATACGTTATTTAAGACTTTTTGAATAATCACTGATTACCAACGACGCATTTGATGGCCTTTCACCGCGTAGAACAGGATGAATAGATAACAGGGCAACATCACAATATAACCGCCCTGCATGCCCATATCTGTCGCTGAGCTCATTAATCCCCAAGACACAGGCCCAAATGCGCCCCCCGCAATCCCCATGATAAGTAGCGCTGAACCTGTACTGGTCAATTTCCCCATACCAGACAGTGCTAGCGGCCACACCGCAGGCCAAACAATCGCATTGGCTAAACCAAGAAAGGCAATCATCAACAAAGTATCAGGCAGCGCCACACCACCAAAAGGCACTAACAGAATATTTGCGATGGCGTAAGAGTTATTGTCGCCAAATAAAATGCCACATGTCAGAACTAAACCTAAGATGGCTGAAACCATCAAGGCCTTAGGTTGGGAAATAAAACGCGGGATTAACAGGATACCTAAAGAATAACCCAGCACCATACACACCATGGTATAGGAAGTCATCACACCGTATGACTCTATGCCTAAAGACAAAGCAAATGTGCCAATGGTATCGCCAGCAATCACCTCTACAGCCACATAAACAAACAGCGCTAACACGCCAAAGGCTAAGTTAGGGTGAGATAATGCCGCTTTAAGTTGCCCTTTATCAGTATTTTCAGCAGCTTCATCTTCATTCAATAACTCTGGTAAGGGAGATTTTTTTACCGCGAGCGCTAAGATACCGATAAAAATGGCCATGCCTAAATAGGGCAATACTAAACCGTCAGCCATTTCTTCAATTTGCACTTGAGTCAGCTCAGTACCTATACGATCTTTAAAGCTGTCTAAAATCAACGCCGAAAACACCAATGGCGCAATCACACCCGCACCTTTATTTAAAATGCCCATCACACTCACACGGGCAGCGGCAGACTCTTCCGGCCCCAAACGCACCACATAAGGGTTAACCGCAGTTTGTAATAAGGTTTGGCCTGCGCCCATCACTAATTGGGCGAAAAGGAATAAGGCAAAAATTTGTGTTTCCGCAGCAGGGATAAACAGTAAACCCGCCAACATCATCACGCCCATGCCTATCGCCATGCCATTCTTATAGCCGACTTTGCGAATAAGCCAAGCGGATGGCAAGGCTGTAAAGGTCACTGCAATGTAGAAAGAAAACAGGATCAACGACGCTTGGAAGGGATTAAGTTGCAATATTTGTTTCAAATACGGCATCAAAGAACCATTCAACCAAGTGGCGAATCCGAGGATGAAAAAGAGCGCGGCCACTATGGCCATAGGGAGAAAGCTGCTTTTCTGCTGGCTTTTATCGAGTGTCATTTCCATAAACCTGCTTCTTATAGTAATTAATTATTTAGGTGATAACGGGATTTAAATTAATGCCTAAGTTCCCGAATATCCGTATCGCGACTCGTCCGCAATGGCTAATGTTATCATCCAAACGCACCATTGTTTCAGTGATGTTAAAACAAATAACACAAAAAGACAACGCTGTCATTTAATAAATTCTCGCGAATATTCCCTCGTAATCATCAATTGGCCGATAGCTAAGTTGTAAGTAAGTGATGACTCACATCCAGCAAATAATGTAAAAAAAGCCGCAGACACTGAGTGTGTGCGGCTTATCTCAAGCGATTAAGCGAACTGACTAAATCCTGACAAAAATATTGCGGCGATACATCCAATATAAAACCAGCCACTGCACCGCGAGCAAGCTGACAACCGCAGCTAACGCTTGAGCGCTTTCAGGCAAGGCCAGCACTAAGCCGCCAAACACGCTTTGAGCGATATATTTCCAATCCACTAAGCTCGACGCTAAGTAAATAATGATGGCGTTCGTGCCTATCACCACGAAGAAAAATGCGGATTTTTGCCACTTAAGCACATCGACTAAGGCATAGAATACCGCCAGCAGTATCATGCTCCAGCCCGACGTCACCAGCACAAATGAACTGGTCCACAGCTCTTTATTGACCGGAATAACAAGATCTAACAGCCAACCTAAGGCTAAGAAAATGCCACCCGCAGCGGCGAGCAATCCCACTTTAGCCCACTCACCTTTAGGATGGGATTTAACAATAAAGTGACCGACAAACACACCCGTTAACGCATTGACTATGGAGGGAATAGTCGACAGTAACCCCTCTGGATCGGGCGTGCGTCCCTGATAGCTCACGCCGGGTAATAAAATCGAATCGACATAGGCATTGATGGATTCCGTTGGCGAGAGCACGCCGGCCTGTCCACCAGGGAAAGGCAACCAAAGTTGCATTGCGCCATAACCAAGCAAAATGCCCAAGGCGACGATAATTTGGGTTCGTAGACTCGTGTGCCACACCAATAATGCGGCAAAAAACCATGCAAAGGCGATTCGACCTAACACACTGGCATAGCGAATTTTTTCAGGATCGGCAGGCGCGCCAGTTCCCCAACCGTGATTGTATAAAATGCCTAGTAACAGCAATAAAAAGAGTCGTTTAATCCCGTGACGATACACAGGTAATCGCTCCTTCATAGGTAATTTATCTAAACGTTTAGGGGATAAACCTAAGGCCACACCAGAGAGGAAAATAAACAGCGGAAAAATCAAATCGTAGAAGTGAAAACCATGCCATTGGCTATGGTGCATTTGTTCATCGCCCCATTGCCAGCCTGCCCAGCCCGTTAGAATAAGCAAGCCACCAAACAAAGCCTCACCGCCCAAAATCCAAAACATATCGAAGCCGCGCAGTGCATCCAGCGACATCAACCTAGGTTTATTCACCTTTACTGGCGCAATTGCATTTGTCTGTGTCGTCCCCATGCCATCATCCTTTATTATTGTTATTAAAAGCTTTTATAAAAGTTGAGCAAAACTAATACTGTACAAAACTAATACTGTTTAAAATTAGTGCTGTACAATAAAAAAACTTAGCCCCTGTCATCAAAATACGACAAGGGCTATACCCAAGCGACCTGAAGATACGAGTTTCAGAGCGCCTAGGGTGCTTCAATTCAAGGCGCATCAATGAAAGAATGTCGGCCACCTTTTGAATTGATGCAACACGGAAGTGGAGCGCCCTAGGCACTCCGTCTCGGCAGGTTTTAACGCACTTTATACTGCGTTGGTTATTTTTAACTTAGTCCACTAGGTCTGCAAATAACCGCAATCGCCATGGATGGCGTGAATGCCATTTATGCAGGAGCAATAAATGGCATTGCCTAAAGTGCGTTAAATTCCCGCTGAATCCTGCATTTTCAGGTAGTTTGGGTATAGATGTTAAAAATCACCTAAACTGCAAAAGCGATTTAAGGGTGTGCCCCTATTGCCTGGCCCGCATAAATCGGCCCTGAATAGACTGCCCGTCCCGCAATGTAGTTTGCCTGCACTTTGTTATGTGCATCGAGCAAGACAAAATCAGCCCTATGTCCCACTGCTAAACGGCCAGCTTTATGCTCAATCCCGAGGAACTGTGCGGGATATAACGCCGCCATTCTCAAGGCTTCCGCCAAAGGTAAACCTAACAAGTTCACCGTATTATTGACCGCAGTCGCCATATCGAGCACACAACCCGCCAGCTCACCTGTCACGGCATTTAATCTATCGCCGACTCTTAACACTCGAGTACCAAAAAGCTCGAAGCTAGTCTCATCCTCCATACCAACTGGCGGCATAGCATCGGTGACTAACATCATTTTGCCTCTAGGTTTTGCCCGTAGTGCGACCTTTGCCGCCGCGGGATGCACATGGTGACCATCGACAATCAAACCACACCAAGCGGTTTCACTCTCAATCGCCGCGCCAACCATGCCTGGCTCACGGGAGCCCAGAGGAGACATTGCATTATAAAGGTGGGTAAAGCCCGTCGCGCCTGCCGCTAATGCCGCAACCACAGTATCGTAGTCGGCATTAGAATGACCCAAACACACCTTAACGCCCGAGGCGACAAGCGTGCGGATCACCTCTGGTGACACATTCTCAGGCGCAAGCGTGACCACTTTAATCCCCAGATCTTGACGACAAAATACGGCGAGTTCCGCATCGGTGATTTCGCGAATAAAGCCCTGTGGATGCACACCTTTTTTAGGCACAGATAAATGTGGCCCTTCAAAATGCACTCCTAAAACACCAGCGCTACCTTTGACTAAAGCCTCGGCCACTGCATCGGCCGCATTGGCCATCACGCTGACATCATCGGTGATAAGCGTAGGTAAAAATCCTGTCGTGCCAAAACGCGCATGGGCACGGCCGATAGTTTCAATGCAATTAACACTCGGATCGGCATTGAATAACGCCCCGCCGCCACCGTTCACTTGTACATCGATAAAACCAGGCACCAGCGTTCCGGCTTGGCGGATTTCCTTCGCGCCAACAACCGTATCAAACGCCAGAATGTGCCCGTCTTCAACAGTTACAGGCACATCTTGATGGAAATATTCACCATCAAAAATACGCCCGGCGATCAAGGTGATTTTCATCGCAAACCTCTTTCAATAAATAACACGAGTGACTTAAGTCTTAAATTAAGTTCACTGCGAGGGCTTAGCTGCACGAGCTTAGCTGAACAGGTTTAATCGTGCAGCTGCTTAATCGTGCAGCTAAAAGTCCGCTAAATCTAATCCGCAGCACCTAAACCTCTTAAACTTTGGCCACTTAAAGCTCGGCGGCTTAGAGCGTTTGGGTCACTTTTTTAAGACCTGCCGGTTGATCGGGATCGATACCGCGGGCAATCGCAACCGCAGCCACATCGATATAGAAACGTTGTAATAACGCTAACGGAGCAACACGAGGGTGAATGTCCGTCGAGGTTTGATTCAGATGCACTAAATCGGCGCCGCGTTGGCTCACGTTTTCAATTTGTTCAATATGGCTAGCGTAAGATTCATCGCCAATACACACATCGACGATAGTAAGTTTTTTCTCAACTAAAGTGACAGGGCCGTGGAGGAACTCGGCGCTGCTGAACGCTTCGGCATGGATTGAACACACTTCTTTTAGCTTAAGCGCGATTTCCTTGGATACCGCATAACCTAAACCACGGCCGAGTACGACTAAGTTCTTCACGTCGGCAACGGATTCTGGCGTGAGCTGCGGCTCAGCGTCCACCGCCGTTTGCAGCGCTTGGGGTAAAGACGCTACAGCGCTAGCGAGCGATTCGCTTTGAGTCCAAGCGGCGGCGAGTTGTAAAATCGCCGACAAGGTCGCGAGGTAACTCTTAGTTGCGGCAACGGCTTTTTCTTCGCCGGCACGTAAAGGCACAACGACATCGACGATATCTTTAATCGGTGCACTTTCATCATTCACTAAGGCAACACAGAAAGCACCAGCATTTTTTGCCATACGCGCCTGCGCCAAAATATCAGGGCTACGGCCAGATTGTGAAATCACAATCACTAGCGCGCCTTCGAGTTTCAAAGTTTTACCATACACACTCGCCACTGAAGGCGCGGCGGCGAAGGTTGGTACACCCGCTTCAATTTCAAATAAGTATTTAGCGAACACTCCCGCATGATCCGATGAGCCGCGACCTACTATCATCACAAAACGAGGGGCGAAGGCGCGCAGTTTCTCACCTAACTGCTGCATGATGTCAGCGTTAGCTTCTAATTGACCCGCAATTTTTTGCGGTGCAGTGCGAGCTTCTTGTTCCATAATAGTGTTTGTCATGTCTTTTACCTTCACGTTCAAATACAGGATTTGGCTTCAGTGCCTATGTGCACTGACAACGACTTATTAAATTCTTGCTGGGCGAAATACATAGCACCGAGTTCGGGGGGGGCTAAGGTTTCTGAAATCTTAGCGACGACATCGGCACCGAGCCAAGCTTGTAGAGGCCCTGCAAGACCACCGATCATAGAAAAACGCACCGGATTTAGGCTAAATAACTTACGCGCCATGTCGCTAATATAATCAGCACCTTCTTGTACGATAGCAGTCGCTACCGCGTCACCTTCATTGGCACAATCGAGTACGCTTCTGGCTAATGCGGCGTAGCAACTTGATGATTTACCGGCTAGATTTTCGACAATGCCGAGCGCATCGGTGACACCAAATTCATTCAACAGCATATCGGTTAATCGAGTTGGTACGGCAAAGCCATCGAGTGCTAACAGCACGTGTTCCGCAGCTTTTAATCCAAGCCAAGCACCGCTGCCCTTATCGCCCAATGCAAAACCATAACCACCAATACTCAAGCTGGTATCACCAACATGGGCATAACCGCAAGAGCCAGTACCCGTGATGATCACCGCGCCATCGGCACCGCGGTGGGCACCAATACAAGCCGTATGCAAATCGGTAGTGACATACATGGCTGCAAAAGGATGCTGCCAGTTGATAACATCTTGATATAACCTAGGGACATTTACGCCAGCAAGACCAAGACCCGCCACCAGCAAGTGGCTATCGCTCTCGTTCATACCCGCATCTAGCAACGCCAGGCGAGTCGATGCTTCAATGGATTCAAATGTTTGTGTGAGACCATGCAGTGGATTTGCACGTCCTGCAACACCTGTCCCTAAAACGGTACCGTCTGCGCAGTAGATGGTGGCTCGGCATTTACTACCGCCTCCATCTACACCTATAAACAGTGGTTGATCTTTTGTCTGGACTAACCCCATGACACCCCTCTTCACCTATCAATGCAGCGCTACCGTTGCTTATTATTTGCCGTTAATACAGCGCTCAACTTTAGTTAACTCAATGTTACAGCAAAAATGACAGCGTTGTCATTTACTTTTTTAAGTGATTTATGATCTAAAATCAAATTTAGGCAATCACTGACACAGAAAAACAAAAAGGCTGTATTTTATCTTTAAAATACAGCCAGATATAAAAACGATTTAGTTAACGATTAAACTTCGGCCTTTACGAATACCATCGGCCGCAATGGCACGGATCTCAATCGGTGCAGTGACCGCCAATCCCGCTTGATAAGCTTGCCATTGGCCATTGAGGCTACGGTATTCGAGTTTAAGGCCGGGATAGGCAATATTGGCAAACAGTTTACCGTCACGGATCTCGGCGCCGACCGTCGGTACGCGATAATCAATCCCCGCTTTATCTAGCTTAATAAACTCTTTATGGCCTAAGGTATTTGCAAGTTTTTGCCACTCCTTTGCCTGTGCATCACGCATGGCTAAAGTAAAAGCACCCGAGCTTTGATTATATACAGCACCTTGATATTGATAAGGTACTTCCCATGCCGCTTGATGCCAAGCACGCTCGGCCAACATCAACAAACGCGGGAACACCATATATTCAATCGTATCGTCACTGCGAATCGACTCACTCCAAATCTGCCCTTGCAAGCCAGTAAAAGGCTTGCCTTTCTCCCTTGGACCCGAGACTTTGTTACCCGCCTCATCAAGTTTTATTCTGTCGTCCGCTTCGAACGGCTGATTTTCAATATCGGTCCATTGCTCGGCATTGGCTGCTAAGTTATCAGGCATAAAGCTAAAGACTTTATGGCTGTTGGTCGCACGACTCGCCCAGTAATAACCATGCTCCTTAGGATCGGCCTCATAGGGGAAATCAAAGTACAGCACCTCTGGATTAGAGAGCACGGTTTCCCAACCAAGATTCGCCTGCTGATTGGCGCGCTCATGACCTTTATGGGCAATCACATCCCAAATATTAGACTGCACTTTAGCGGGCATATTCTCAGGGCGAACATGGCTCATGCCATCGCTCCATCCTGCAGCTTCAATGCCTTTTGCCGCTAACATAGTCGAAATTCGTTCAATAAAATAAGCGCCTAAGTCATCTATCGACTTAACGCCTTTATCGTTATTGGCGACAAATGCTAAACACTGGGGTGATTGTTTCCAAGCTCCCGCCGTTTCATCGGCACCAATGTGGTAACGCGTCAATGGTTGACCCGCGGCTTGGTGTAGCTTGGCTATTTCATCAATCACCTTATCGACAAACTGATAGGTCGATTCCATACACACGTTAAGCGTATTGTCGTCGTAATATTGCACTGAAGAATAAACCGTTTTGTCGTTTGCATCGGATAACAAATATTGCTCAGCTGCAGTGGTTTGCCCTTCAGCTTGCAATTGACGCTCGCCCGCATCTAACGCTTTTACCGCTGTGTTAGCTTGATTTGCCGTTTCCTGCACAGGGACAACCTGCACTTTGCCCGTGTTTTGAAGCTCTACGTCTTCAGCCTGTAATCGACGAAAACGCGCATCCATCGCTTTAATCGCGGCGCGGCTATGACCCGGCATATCCATTGATGGGATCACTTGAATTTGACGCGCCTCGGCATATTTCACTATGTCGATATAGTCTTGTTTAGTATAGAAACCATTAACGCTCGACTCCGCAAAAGGACCACTGCCCAGTTGCGGTAACAGACAGGTATTTTCAGCAAGATCATGGCAACGTTTACTGCCGATGTCGGTCAGCTCAGGTAACCCGTCGATTTCTAAACGCCAACCTTCATCGTCAGCCATGTGTAAATGCAGTTTATTGAGCTTATAAGCCGCCATCTGGTCGAGCAAATCCAGCAACAATTGTTTGCTGTGGAAATTACGTGCCACATCAATGTGCATACCACGAAACGGATAACGTGGGCTGTCTTCAATGGTCATCGCATTCACTTTCAGCGAATTCACATCCACAAGGCTTGCTAATGATGACAAACCGTAAGAGAAGCCCGCCGCATCATTGGCAGCAATCACAATTTCAGTTGGCTGAATATCTAAGCGATAACTGCCCTCATCCCCTTTTTGGCTGGCAAATTTCACCGTAATGCCACTCGCAGATTCAGCCACACCTAGGCGAGCTAAACGTACCACCGCCGCCGCAACTTGACGCTTTTGCTCTGGGTTATCATGCTGATATTCGAGCTTAATACCACCAGCAAGGGATACTGGTGTATCGGTTGAATGGATCTTCACCTTTTGTGGCGTTGGGATAATGGTATCCACAGCCAAGGCGGCATCGTCACTCACGCTTCGATTGGCTTTAAATAATTGCGCGGCATCGGCTGGCGCGAGTTTATCCGTTTCAGTGCGTTGATATTGGGTTTTAAAATTCGTAACCCCTTCAACATACGGACGCGTCTCTAAACCCGTTTCGGCATCTTTACCCACTTGAGTGCTGGCGATAATGACGGGCTCTAATCCTTTTGCTGCGAGGTAATAGTTTGGCATAGCGTCGGTTTCAGCCAATTGCCACGGCTCACCACGGAATGTCAGTTGCTTTTTCTCGCCCTTAACAAATCCCTTAAAAGCAGCCGTTGGCGTAATACGATGTAAATCGCCTTTAACGTGCGTTATCGTCAATTCACCGCTTTCAACCGATTGCACTGGGCGCATTTGGCTTAAATAAATTTCCCAATCTTGGCTGGCTAAATCCATACTGGGGACGAAATCAATTTGAGCGACAAAACAGCGACCATCGGCTTTATCTTTTAGGCACTTATCGTCTGGCATATTGGTCACAACACGGTAAGTTACGACTAACGAATCCCCGAGTTGTTGCAACTGCGCTTGAGTTAATGCGTCCTGAACTTGCAGTATTTGAGCCACAGCCTTATCGGCTGACGCTGCGGAAGGCGCCTCGGAACAGGCCGTTAATCCTAAAGCCAGTAAAATGGCGCTTGTTGAAAGTGTTTTTTTCATGATTATCCTTATCTAGCTCCAGAAATGGCTACAATCTGAAGGAAGTTACTAACGTCCGCAGTCTTTCCCCTTGGTGAAACAGTCGCTCGCTCGAGTGCGCTAAGTGCTCGCTATCGAGTGAGGCTGAACCTGAGACATTGGCAAGATCATTTAACGTGCGAGAAATCGCTTCGGTGACGCAGGTTTGCTCCTGTGCCGCATGGGAAACTTCGATGTTCATATTACTGATATTTGAGACTAAATCAGTCACTTTAGTAAGCACTAACTTAATTTCTTCTGAGCGGTTAACGCCCTGAGTTGAGAGGGCTTGGCTCGCTTGCATCACAGTGACCGTTTCGGCCACTCGGCTCTGGACCTGCAGGATCATCTTCTGGATCTCACCAGTTGCCTGTTGGGTTCGGCTCGCCAGCGTACGCACTTCGTCGGCAACAACAGCAAAACCGCGCCCTTGTTCACCCGCCCTCGCCGCTTCAATCGCAGCATTAAGCGCCAGTAAGTTGGTTTGTTCGGCAATGCTGTTGATCACCACGACCACTTCATCAATCTTTTGGGTTTCTTGCTGTAGCTGTGAAACGGACAATGCCGAGCGGGCTAATTCAGATGCCAGTTTACGAGTGATGTCTAATCCCGAATCGAACTGACGCTGACTGTCATCGACCGCTTTATCGGCCTGACTCGCCACGTCCGCGGTGCGCTTGGCATTAATGGCGACTTCGTTAGCACTGGCGCTCAGTTGAGTTACCGCCGTCACTGCGGCCTCGGTTTCTTTTAGTTGGGTTTGCACGCGATCATTATTCGTTTGCGACAGCGACCCCAGCGCTTTAGCATCGCCCAGTAATTGCCCTGAGGTTTCGTGCACTTTGGAAATCGTGCCGTGGATTTGCTCTACAAAACCATTAAATGCCTTAGCAAGCTGACCAATCTCATCCTGACTCTCAACCGGTAATCTGTGGCATAAATCACCGTCACCGCTGGCAATTTCTTCCATGGCGCGAACAATATTATCCAGTGGATTAATCACTAAACGTTTAAGAATAATGAAGATCACAAATAAACTACCACCGAGAATTAACAACGCCTGCAAGAAATAACCTAAGAGTAAATCTGACAACTGAGCGCGAATAGGCAACATAGAAAACTGAATGGCCAATTGGCCCGTTGGGTTGCCTTGATCAGCAAATTGAATTTCACGTTTCACTAGATACTCATCGGCCACTGTTTGAGCCTGTTGACTCTCGGCTAATACTTTACCGCGATGGTCACTCACGACAATATGATAAATTTGCGCAGATTTAAGCATCACAGATAGCACTGCACGGATCTGCTCATAGTCGTAGGTGAAGATGGGCTGCGCCATAGTGACTTGTAAATTGGCGACGGTATTTTCTTCAAACTCAGTTTCACTGGCAGCCAATTTATCGTTCGCCAACCAGTAAGATGCACCGAACAGAACGCTAACAATCATAAAAATTGCTGCCGCTAATCCAATCTGTACTTTTAAGGCTAATGTTTTCATTATTTTGCACCTTGCATACTAAAAAGATCTAACCATAATTCTGTGCGTTCTATTGGTGTTAATGGACTTAAATCAGGTGTATCAAGACGGATAATCACTCGTTGTTCAAACTTAGCCTCACGGTACAGTTGCTCAATTTTAAGCTCGCGATTAAACATCTCATCAAAAGAGCCGTCGCTTACCATACTTTCAAGCCCGGCTAAAATAGCCGCAGCAAGTTCGGGGCGCTTAGGGGAAACAAAGAAATAAGCTGGCGAACGATATTGCAGCAGGATATGGCTATCGATCTTAAGTACGGGATCGGGGTGATTTGCGAGTTCTTCGCCAATTTCCTGGGCGCCGAGGGCAAGATAATCGAAACGCCCGCCTTCTAACATGGGGTATAAATTGATGTACTGATAGCTAGTGACGACGGGTAATCCATTGGCTTCTAAAATCGTGGCATCGGGCCAATAACGATTTTGCCCCGCCTTTAACTGCCTAAAATCTGCCATGGTTTTCACATTAGCAAATCGTGCTTCATCCGATTTACGGATAATCAGCAGCCGATTACCGAGTAACCCTTTAAACAATGGAATGCGCACGGGAAGCACAGTTTCTTCCAATTCTTTTGAGGTCATGCTCCAAAACATGTCTACTGTCCCAGCGAGTGCTTCTTCGACCTTGCGCTTTTGATTCATTTGAGTCGACATTTCTTGCACTTGATAACCCGAATCCGAGCGCCGCAGTGCTTCTTCAAGTAACTTTAGCAACCATTCCTGCTGTATCGCGGTGGTGATTTTTTTTGAAACCTGTGCAGACGATTTAGACACATCAGAATTTGAAGCTAAATTGTTTGTGGCTGTGTCGGTAGCAAATACAGCAAAAGAGGAAGATGCCGAAAAAAACGCTAATGCCATTATAAACAGGGGTATGCAAACCGTTCTTCTTGTCATGATGAGTGCGGTGACATGGCCAATGACACTCGACATGCCAATTGCAATGACACGCATCGCAGCCGTTAAATGAATCGCCATAAATTGCAGCCTCTTTTATTATCTGGTTTATACCAGTGAGTTTTATTTATCTATGCCGCTAACGTTCAAGTGCTGAGGTAGGCAGTTGAGTAATACCGTAAAAACATCCTAAAAAAATGGCTGGGCACTGCTTACAGTACCCAGCCCACGCTAGTTTCTGGGGAGAGACTATCAAAATATCAAAGACAAACGTATCGCCGCCCGACAGCAATACTCCTGCCAAACACATGATAAGGAGACCTCATCCTCTCATGCAGACCTTACAAACAACGCGTCACACAAGCAGATGACAGCGTTGTCATTATTAAAGTACACAAGAAAGAACAGGATTTCTACATTTTTTTGACAATTATTGTTATTTTTTATGAAAAGACATAATTAATGCTAATTTTTCATATACTTAAAATGTTTATTTTATTTATTCAAGCTTATGTGACAACGCTGTCTTTCATTGATAACATAGCGATAACATGACAAAGATCACGGTAGCTATTGATGAATCCCATTAACACACTTGTGCCCAATAATACCCAGCCTGCTCCGCGCTTAAATCGGTATTACCTAAACCTCAGTTTGGTATTACTACTCTGTGGAGCTTGGTTATTTTGGGCGAACCATTTTCATTCGCTATTTGATCTTATCCAAGAATATGGACGCTTCGTTTTTCTAGGCATCACAGGAGCGATATTTGCAAACTCGACGGGAGCTGGCGGTGGCGTCATCTTTATTCCGGTATTTTCGAGCCTCAACTTTAGTGAGTCTCAAAGTGTCTCGACTTCATTTATGATCCAATGCTTTGGCATGACAGCAGGCGCAATTTCATGGTCACTGCATTATAAAAAGCACCATCGAGAAGATGATGCATGGTCTGGTTTTGTAAAAGCATCATTACTTGCAGCCTTCTTTTCTGTCTTAGGTTTCTGGAGTAGCCAATTACTACAACTCAATTCGCCCTCTTCGCTACACACAAGTTTCAGCATCTTCTCGATTGTACTCGGTATCGCCATCGTTATTAGTAGCAAAAGTAGCACGCCAATAACTCGCGCTATAAGGCCTGTCGATTTTCTTTGGCTCGCTCTCATAGGCTATTTCGGCGGCATTATCACAGCTTGGTTATCGGTAGGCGTCGGTGAATTAGTCGTCATTTATCTGATGTTACGGGGACTATGCGCTAAAATGGCGGTCGCCACCGGCGTTGTTGTCTCTGCGATTACCGTTTGGTCGGCAAGCCCTATCCATATTTTTTCAACAAATAGCCATGCCCTCTTTGAGCTAGTTTTATTCTCAGGCCCAGGCGCCATTATCGGAGGATTACTCGCTCGTAAATTAGCACTCTTTCTCCCAGTAAAAGTATTAAAACTCTTTTTCTCCATTTGGATCATTTTGACGGGTAGCGTCATGTTGGCGAGTTAATAGGAAACATTAAGATGAATAATTCTCCGCTAAAAAGTATCACTATTGTCGGTGGCGGTAGCACAGGTTGGATGACGGCTCTCTACTTGAGTAAGTTATATAACCATTCGTCTAATATCATTGATATTAGACTTATCGAAAGTAAAGAAATTGGTATTATTGGCGTTGGTGAAGCTACCGTTCATAGTCTACGATTCTTCTTTGCGGCTATGGGATTAGATGAAAATGAACTACTTAGAGAAACTAACGCAACATTAAAGACCGGCATATTATTTCGTAACTGGATGAAAGCAGTCGATGGTAAAATGCATGAATATTTCCATCCATTTGAGCAACAAAAACCATCTGGAAAAATTGATAATGCAAGTGCTTGGATTTTAAATAATCAGATTAATGAATCAAACAGCACTCCCTTTGCTGAAGCAACAAGTCTTTCATTTAGCTTAATGCAAAATAACTTAAGCCCTAAAACGCAATACTTGAACCAATATCAAGGTATTGTCCCCTATGGTTACCACTTAGACGCGACGCTCATGGCGGCCTTTTTAAAGCGTAAAGCCACCCAAGCAGGTGTAGAGCATGTAGAAGCAAATGTAACGGACGTTTTGGTTAATGATGGCAACATCACTGAGGTTGTAACTGACCTAGGCTCATTCAAGAGCGACATATTTATCGACTGCACAGGCTTTAAAGGGCTTTTAATTCAAAGTCTAAAGAATGATAACTGGCAATCATTCGAAACTGAATTACCTTGCAATAAAGCCGTTGCAATGCAGCGGGAATATCTGCCTCACCAGCTACCAAGAGCCTATACGACAGCAACAGCGCTTAGTCATGGTTGGGCTTGGGAAATTGACCTAACGAATCGTCAAGGAACGGGTTATGTCTACGATGGCAATAGTCTAACGAGGGAACAGGCTGAGGCTGAATTAAAAGCTTATCTTGGCGATGAACAAGAGATCATAAGAACTGTTCACTTAGATATGAAGATAGGTTGTAGACGTGAATTTTGGGTTGGAAATTGTATTGCAATGGGTCTCGCAGGTGGATTTATTGAACCCTTAGAATCGACAGGCTTGCATCTTATAAACTTAGGTGCAAGATTGCTAGCGACGCATTTAACGTCATCAAATCCCTCCCAAGCAATAAGGACGTCATATAATACCGCAATGAACGGCTTGTATACCGATCTTAGACAGTTTATCGTACTTCATTACTGCTTAACTGATAGAGATGAAAATGAATTTTGGCAAAAAGCCGCACAAAGCTCAGCATTCATCCCTGCTCTAGAACAAAAAATGACACTATGGAAAGACAAAGTTTGTGAGTATGTCGATCTTGCCAATGGATATAGTTCAGTTTTTACAGATGAGAATTATCGCTACGTACTTTATGGTATGCAGCATATTCCTGAAATTCATATACCTTGTCCCCAAAATGAAATATCAAGAATACTCGACAACTTAAAAACACAACAGTTTAGAGCAAAAGAGCAATCTTTATCACATCAAGAATTCTTAGCGAAAATAAAAAATATTTAAAATAATAAAGAGCAAGATTAAAAATCTTGCTCTACTTACCATTTAATTCAACCATTAATTAAGTTGGATGCCATACAACTTGATACGTTCAATTAACTCTCTATGAGGTAATAATTGCGATTTGAGTAATGTAACCTGCTTGCCTAATTTCTCGGTCATTACCGTGAAAAGCCTTTCCTCTTCATCATTTAATTTCCTCTCTAATTTTGACTCAAAGTCTGAGCCATAGAGTACATATAAATAATTTTCTAAATTGAAAAATTCTAGCGTAGAAGTAAAGTCATAGGCAGTCGGTATGTGATAGCGCCACAATTCTAAATGTTCTTTTAATGTGTCTGGAATACTTATTTCATTTTTATTATCAACCCAAAATGGCGTATCCATTCGTTTAGCGATGACATAATGAAGTTTAATAAAATCAATCACCCGATTCCAAGCATTCGATACGCGCTGATTATAACGATTAGCCACAAGTGGCATAACGTCAGTATTAGCAGGAAAACATTCGGCTAACATTCTGGCTGTCGCATCAAACATAAGCAGACCAGTCGCTTCTAGAGGTTCAACAAAACCACTCGACAAACCAATCGCCACACAGTTACCTTGCCACGATTTCTCTCTATACCCCACCTTCATCGGTATGTGTCGAAACGAGACGTGTTCTGCTGCTTTACCAAGATATTCCCGCAATACACTCTCAGCTTGCTCTATTGATGAATATTGACTGGAATACACATAACCAACACCACGACGTTCAGACAAACCGATATCCCATATCCAGCCAGCCTCTTGTGCTGTTGATTTAGTGAAACAAGGGATAGGCGTATATTTATCTTCATAAGGAAGCTGCACAACTAATGCTGAGTCGACAAACAAGATGTCACTCTTATCAACGAAGGGAACTTTACATGCATCTCCAATGAGTTGAGCACTAAATCCTGTACAATCAACATACAAGTCCGCATTCAATACACCAGCATTATCAGTATGTAACTCTAAGATATGTCCCAGAGCGTCCATTTTTGTATCAATGACTTCTGCAAGAAGATGTTTAACGCCTAACTGTTCAACACCAAATTTGGTTAACATCTTGGTAAACTTTGCAGCATCGAGATGATACGCGTAATGCATAGCACCTCGATATTGAGGCTGTGTCATCACTTTAGGTCCAAGTCCCGCATCAATCAAATGACCTTGAACTGACACAAGATCAGCGTAGCGGCCTCTATCTGAAAGAGATTTATTAAGCCAAGTTGAAGTAACGTCTTTAAAGTAGGGATAATCAAATAAATGGTGATAGTACTCCCCTGAATTGGGTTTATTCCAATCAATGAATTTAACACTCTGCTTAAATGTTACGTCACAGCAACGAATAAACTCATCTTCTCGAATACCAAAATACTTTAATGTTTCGCGTAACATAGGTACAGTCCCTTCACCAACACCGATAGTGGGAATATTCGGGGACTCAACTAACATAACTTGTACTTTAGGTGTTCTAACATTCAACTTTTTAGCTAAATGGCAGGCAGAAATCCAACCTGCAGTTCCGCCACCAACAATGACGACACTCTTTATTTCTTTTCTTGAAGTCATGATCTATGCCTGCTGATTACTTAAACGCTCAATTCGATTTCTTCTTTCGCTAGGCGATTAATTTGATGCAATGAGTTCAAATGGCTGTAAATCGGCGCTAAAAGGCCCCGTCGCTTGATATCTAAGAACTCATCTGAGTTGAGTTGATTTAACTTAGCTTCGTCGATGAAATAGATACCATTTATGCCGCGTTTTTCGCCTTTAATGTCAACAGTAAGACTTTGGGGAGAAAATAATTCTTTTTGTGCCAAAAATGCAATAATTGCCTTACTCATTTGCTCTTGTTCGAAGTTTTTTATAATACTGTCTTTACGCAATCTTAAAAACGCAGTTTCCTCTCCACCTTCAAACAATGCATTTCCCTTATCAGTGCTCACATGGGCGCTTTCTTCTCGTATCCCCACCCATACTTTATCCTGCTGTTCAGCACTCAACATTAAACCAAACGGATAGTTTTTAAGTATATTTGGAATATACAGCCCTAACCATTTGCCATCTTTTTGCTTCAAATTCTGTCCAGGTTTTAATCCAAGCATAATTACGGACTGATATTCTCCTGTTTCACTATGTTTAACAAAAACAACAGGAGCATCTACAGCAGCAAAGGCAAACTCATAAATTGAAATGGGTAGTAAGTGTTGCGCAGCAACATGTTCATAAGTGGTAGGAGTCACTTTCAGGTGCGCATGTTTTGCTGAGTCAAGTGGGGTGATTGAATTAGTCATATGAGCTCCTTGAGGGCTTCTTCTGATTGAATATTATTGAGATATAAAAAAAGGGAGCAAGCTCCCTTTTTCATTTATACATGAGTTAAATCGAGATTAGAATCGTACGCTAGCGCCTAATGTAATTCGGCGGGCCATGTTGTATTCAAATACAGGGAAGCCATCCGTAAAACCACTTAGATTAGATTGGAACTGATTGTTACCAAACTGACGTGAACCTTCTTCTAACAGGTTATTACCATCAAGTTTAATATCCATATAATCAGTAACATGCCAAATTGCACTCAAGTCCAAGCTACCAAATGCATCGTGTAAACGATTACCGTATGAACCAGTTTCACGGATCATATATTCACTACGCCAGTTATATGCTAAACGAACTTGGAACAAATCGTTTTCAAAATAACCAGTTAAGTTATATGAGTGCTTTGAACTATCGCTTAAGAACGGGTTGCGATCTGTATATGTATTTGGGCTAGTTTCACTATCAGTATAAGTGTAGTTAACAATTGAGCCGAAGCCGTTCCCAAAGTCTTGTTGATATTGCAGCTCTAAACCTTGGATTGTCGCCGATTCGCCATTGGCTTTCTCTTGCACAGTCCAACCACCAGCAACTTCATCAGGTTTTAACGTGCCAGTAAATGGGATATCGGCGCTATCTGCATGGTACTCACTAAAGGTTACGAAGTTTTTAACATCCTTCATAAACAAAGCCGCAGAAAGTAATGACTCTTCATTGAAATACCATTCAATGCCTAAGTCTATTTGATTAGCAATAAATGGTTTTAACCCGATATTACCAACAACCCATTTTTGGTTATTAGGCACATCATCATTTGCACCTAAAACGTTAGGGTTAACATACATGTCATCATACTGTGGACGAGCCATAACTCGAGCCGCTGATGCGCGCAATATGAGATCAGGTGCTAAGTCGAATGCTACGTTTAAGCTTGGTAACCATTCCCCATAATTAGCTGAAGCATCGGCTTTCTTACCATCAACATAGTACGTTGAGGTCGCTTCAGTACCCGCATAACGCACACCAAAGTTACCGCGTACACCTTCTGATGCAAAGTTAGCCATCACATAAGCAGCATAGTTATCTTCATCAATTTCACGGTATGAACCAAAATCTTCAGTCTCACCGATGATGCTCGATTTAGCCCAATCTTTTAGTGCATCTGGATCAAAACGAATAATATCGTATTCACTCGTACCTACAGCAAAAGTACCAGTATTTAAGCCTGCTGTTGATATGACAGGATTAAAGTCATCGGCTTGTACAAAGTCAAAACGTCGACTAGTTGTATTATGCTTCGCATATTTCAGACCCGTTTTAATGGCATTAACCACACCTAGATCTACATCAAACTTAATATCTGCTTGAATATAAGTTTCATCATCTGTTTTTGGTGTTTTATTAAAGTTACTGCCAGTACCCATTGCAAGCGAACCTGGATCATAAGTGGCTGTATCAAAACCATTTAAATCCCAAGTTTGATGACCATTGGTAAAGTCGTAAGTCGCACCATTTAATGCTGTACCACCCAGACCATCTTCAACAACCATTTCAAAATCGGTACCACCAGTAGAACTTGTATCACCGATTTGAGTCGTAAACTGGTATCCATCACCGCTATATTCCATCTTCAAGTCGAAAACTTGAGACTTCATTGTCGCTTCACGAGGACGAGCTTGCCAATATGCTAAGTTAACAGGGCCTGCAACTTGAGAACCTGACTGTGATGCATCTGGCTTATCACCACCACATAAACCGCAGCCACCAATCCATTCCGTGTTATCCCAAGCACCAGAACCAGGAGCACCTGACCATGAAGTGTCAGCTTGCGTAAACCATAATGCGTAGTTGGTGTTGTCCGCGGCCATTTGCATGTCCATCGCGTTAAACACAAAGTTTAATGAATCAGACGGGGCATACTGGAATGTTGCAGCAATAGCTGAACGTTCGCGCTCTTGTTCAAATGCGACAGGGCCAGCACCCCATTCCCAAAACGCTTCATCGCCTTGACGCTGCAAGCTACGATTTTGCATAACGCCAGAAACTAATACACCAAAAGTTTCATCATCATTCTTCCAGCTACCTAAGCCTGAAAATTGTGGATCTGTTTCACCCGAATCGCTTTGATATTGAGCTTCAGCAGAAGCAAAGAAAGTCATTGAATCCATATCCAATGGCTTACGGGTATTAACTACAACAGTACCACCCACACCACCTTCAGCTAAGTCCGCTTGGGATGATTTATAGACTTCTAAGTTACCAACTAATTCAGATGGTAATAATTCATAGTTAAATGAACGTTTTGCAGGCTCAAGAACAAACCAACCTGTTGAAGCTACGTTTTGTCCATTCAGAGTTGTCAAAGTCAGATCTTGACCCGCACCACGAATTGAAACACCCGCGCCTTCACCAAATTGACGCTGGATCGTGACACCAGGAATACGTTGCAGAGATTCTGCAACGTTTTTATCCGGAAATTTGCCAATGTCTTCAGCAGTAATCGCATCCACAGTACTGTCTGAGAAGCGTTTAGCATTTAAGTTAGCTTGCTGGGAAGCGCGAATACCGCGAACTTCAATTTTTTCAATATTTTCAGGTGCTGCGGTGGTTGTCACGGCGTCTGCAGCAACAGCGCTGATGGATACAGCACTGCCAAGTAGGATAGCAATATTTGTAGCTAGTACGGTTTTCTTAAAGGTTGATGGTCGCATCTCGTTTCCCTTCCATAACTTTATTATCGTTTTAGTATTCATAACCATTCCCCGCGGAATGACAACGCTGTCATGTCTAGTGCAAACATTACACAATAATTAACAGCCTTGCCACAACAAAATAACGATGGAAGCAAAAAAATGTCATAAAGCAGAATGTTGAATCAGTAGTTTTATTAAAAACCATTATAAAACATGAGCTTTAATATTATGACGTAAATTTACAACTCCCAGCATAATTGTAACAATGATAAATTAACGCCAATTTGTAACAATTCAGGATTGCTAAGCACATCAAAAGCTCGCACTATAAGATGTATAAGTCAGAAAAAACTGATAAAAAATGTAAGCTTGTAAATTGCAGGTAAAGAATTTACGTTCATAGAACAGTTAACCCCTCGCGACCTTAGACAAAGAGTTTTTACATCAATGAAAGTCACTATCAACGACGTAGCTAAATATGCTGGAGTGTCTATCAAGACAGTATCCCGTGTAACCAATAACGAACCTTCAGTGAAGCAGGCCACCGTTGACAAAGTGAACGAGGCGATAAAAGCACTTAACTACCAACCTAATTTAGCAGCAAGAAATCTAGCAGGAACTAAATCCTATGCTATTGGTTTTATTTACGATAATCCAAACGCTTACTATATTATTGATATGCAAAATGGGATCTTGTCAGCCTGTAAAGACAAGGGCTATGAACTTGTCATCCACCCTTGCAATGCCAAATCAGAGACCATATGTGATGAGCTTACAGCACTAGTCAAATATTCTAGGCTCGCAGGATTAGTACTAACACCTCCCTTGTCAGAAGATCCTAAAGTACTCAAAGCACTCACTGAAATTGATGCTAACTATGTGCGCATTATTGCGGGAGAAAAGGACAACGATCAGAATGGGTTGACTATTTTAGTCAACGATAAATTCGGTGCAGTTCAAATCACCCAGCATCTGATTGATTTAGGCCACAAGCATATCGCTTTTTTAAGCGGAGATTTACACCATGAATCCACCAAAGAGCGATTACTTGGTTTTAAACAGGCATTAACAATAAATAACCTAAAGCTGAATGAAAACTACATAATTGAAGGGAAGTACTCATTTGAGTCCGGTGTTGATGGTGCTAACAAGCTCATCAAACTAAAAAATCGCCCGACGGCGATTGTTGCTTGTAACGATGAAATTGCCGCTGGTGCACTTTTTGCGGCTCGTTTAGCGGGTTTAGACATACCCGTTGATTTATCAATTGTCGGTTTCGAAGATAGCCCATTCTCACGTCAAACCTGGCCTAAACTTACCACAGTACATCAGCCAAACGCAGAAATAGCTCAGGTTGCTACTGAATTATTAATAGCAAAACGTCGCGAGCAAGATGCCATATATTCTAGAACCTTTACTCCTGAACCTATCATTCGTGACTCGTCGGCAATTCCTAAACAATAAAAAAGAGAGCATATATGCTCTCTTTCTATCTCCTAAATCACATAGAAATCAATGTAATTTGAGCTTCGGACGCTGCCACTTCAATAACTTTTGTGCCACTCGATACACAATTGCCGAAAACCAACCATAAAGGCTGGCTAAATGCCTCTGATACAAAGAGATATACATCAATCTTGCTATATGGCCTTCAACAAAGAAAGTGCCAGAGCGTAGGTTCCCCATTAAATTGCCTACCGCAGAGAAGCGGCTTAAAGAAACTAATGAGCCGTAATCTTTATAAATAAAGGCCTTTTCAGGCTTACCTTGTAATCGATTAACGATATTATCAAACAAGGTATCAGCCATCTGAGCTGCTGCTTGCGCCCTTGGTGGAACAGGCTGGCCAGAACTTTGGATCAATAGAGCGCAATCGCCAAGGGCGTAGATATCTTGATGACCTTTCACTCGCATACAATCATCAACTTCTACCTGATTTCGCGGAGTAATGGGCAGTTTTGCAAAATGCTGAAATGCTTTTGGTCCTTTGACACCGGCAGCCCATACTTTTAAGCCTGCTTTAATCACATCGCCATCTTGGGTAATGAAACCATCACGAGTCACTTCTTTAACTTGAACACCGATATGTAAACGTATACCAATCTGATCAAGAACAGCCTGAGCCCTAGCGCTTACACGCTCTGGTAATTGAGGAAGGATTTTGGGGGACGCTTCAATCAAATGCACATCAAGATGATGCTTAGCGATATTCAGATAGCCGTACTCTTTAACAGACTCAATGACATGATGAAGCTCTGCTGCCAATTCAACCCCTGTCGCACCCGCACCGACAATACCAATGCTGACTCTTTCTTGCGTTTCGTTTAATTGAAGTAAAGCGTCGAGTAATTTATGATGAAATAAATTGGCATTTTCAAGGCTGTCTAAGAAAATACAATGCTCATCAGCACCTAATGTATTGAAACTATTAGAAACTCCACCCAATGCAAGCACTAAAAAATCATAATCGATTTGTCGCTGCTCTAAGAGCAACTCGCCTTCATCATTATAGACTGCGGCTAACTGAATCGATTTAGCATCCGGCTCACACTGCTCTATCTCACCACGAATATAGCGATAACCGTTTTTAAGTCCATGATCGCGATAGAGTAAACCTTCAATAGATTGATCTATCACACCAACAGCGACTTCGTGTAATTTAGGCTTCCATATATGAATAGGACTTTTATCAATTAAGCACACATCGACGACATCACTACCGCCCCATTTACGGCCCAACTTCGATGCAAGCGCTAAACCAGCAGCACCACCACCCACGATCACTATTCTTTTTGTAGCCAAAATGACAACCTCATAAAACTCATTTGCGAGGCTAAGTTATACCATGTTACAGATAAGAGATAACTACATTAGTTGAGTAAAACAGGCGATTTTCCATTAAAGATATTTCAGAAACCCAGCAGTACTATTTAGTTTTTCCATATGCTTAGGCAACAAAAAAGGGCCACTAGGCCCTTTAGAATCGTTCGTAAGCAGTTTATACCGCTTCTTCGTTTTCTTCACCCGTTCGAATACGGATAACACGTTCAACATCAGTGACAAAAATTTTACCATCACCAATTTTGCCTGTGCGGGCCGTTTCAACAATGACATCAATTGCTTGGTCGAGCAGATCGTCTTGGATCACTAACTCTATTTTTACTTTTGGCAGAAAATCCACCATATATTCGGCACCACGATACAACTCTGTATGCCCTTTCTGACGACCAAAACCCTTAACCTCCAGTACCGTCATCCCAGTTATACCAATTTCTGCAAGTGATTCGCGCACATCATCTAACTTAAATGGCTTAATAATGGCTTCAACTTTTTTCATTAAAAATTCCTCATCCCTTGCAATAACATAAACAAACAGAATAACACTAGCTTACACGGGGTTACGTCAATATTGAAGTGAATGTAGTGCTTTACTCATAAAACACAGTTTCTATAAAATCGCTTTTAGCACATAAAAGTCTAAAAAAAGTACTATGAATATTGCCTCAGATTTTATACTTACATTCTAGCCAGCACTAACTCGCTCGCGGGATGCAAGCGAAAAATAACAAGGATCTGTTATGAACTCCCATCGAAAAGGCTTTAGCCTGATAGAACTTATCACTACGATATCAATTTCAACAATCTTGTTAACAGTTGGAGCTCCTTCCTTGACCGATCTCAGCGATCAGATAAGAGCTGATACCAATATTAAAACTATCCAGCAGACACTTCAATTTGCGCGAAATACAGCTGTTAGTTATGGCTATAGGGTCACAGTATGCCCACTCGTAAATGGGAAATGTACTCAAGATTGGCAAAAGGGATTAACAATTTTCATTGATACAGGTGTAGTCGAAAGCTTCGATGCTAACGATAAAATTATTAGGGTCATTGATGAATTCGATTCGAAAGATTTTTTAACATACAATAAAAGTTCGATAAAATTTCAACCTGATGGGTTAGCTTCTGGAAGTAATGGTACTTTCAAGTATTGCCCACGAACAATTGATAGCAAAAATTCCCGTGCAATCGTTGTTAATCAGGCGGGTAGAGTTCGCCTTTCTACCGCAAAGAATATCAATTGCGATTAAATTTAAATATATACTCCCTATTATAATTTAATTATATAAAAGCAAGAAAATCAATTTATTGGGTATATTGAAAATATAGAATAGATACTGACCATTAGAGTCTCCTCGCATATACTTAGCTAAGTTTTAACGAGGATAGCTACATGTTAATTATTTCAAGAGGATTTACCTTAGTCGAACTGATGGTCACAATTGCCGTAGCAGCAATCCTACTAGCCATAGGGGTTCCATCACTTACGTCGCTATACGAAGGGACACGCAGCGCTAATGAAATACGAAAAATTAGTGATGTGTTTGCTTTTGCAAGAAACCAAGCTGTCAACTATGGCGCAACAGTAACAGTCTGCCCATACGCGGCATCACCATGCGGCACAGACTGGAATAAGGGGTTCAGTGTATATATTGACAATGGAGGTGCCAAGAATGTATTGAAAGTGATAGATAGTTTCAATACACACGATGTAATTTCCCTATTAGGGCCCGCCGATAAAAAAATTGATTTTACACCCGATGGTTTAGTCTCAGTTGAAACATCAATTATCTATTGTTCAAATGGGCAAAGTGACAATTCTAAAAGCATCAACATTAGCACTTCAGGTTTAATAAAAGAGGGCGCAGATGGGAAAAGCTGCACATAAACTATGGGAGACTAAATCTACCGTTCACTACCCTAAAATAATATTATCCTTAAATCGTTCGTTGTTAACATTTAAAAATACATGCTGATGTTTATCTAGGTGTTAACTTATCCAAAACTTGCGCCTTAGTATTAGTAAATTCAGCGTTTAATGCGACACACTCCTCAACACTATAGATGTAATATTTCGATCCATCATTTGATTGGCGAGTAGTACCAACAAGGCTAGCCATTCTCACATTCATTTCACTACTCTTCCAATGATAGAAGGCAATCTCAGCACTTTTCTTTGATGTAATGTAGCATTTGAAGTCTTGTTCGCTGACTGTTGCTCCAGAGTCAGCCCAAACTAAGCTTGGTAAGAAAGCCACCGTTATAAAGAGGTTTATTAATTTCATTTCCAACACTCCGCACTCGGACCTTTTGCCCCAGTATCTGATATTGTTAAAGGAGAGCACGAGGCATCACGGCTAGCCTGAACCCCTTGAGCAACTGCCTTAATCGTAAAGCTTGATGCACCACTTGATGATACAGAGTAATGTTTGTGTTCAGTGATATAAGGGTTGGCCCCTACAAGTTTTGTTAAATCAGTAGCATATTTTTTATTATCGAGATAATACTGTTCCTGCAAGTTTGCTATACGTATCAAAGCAGCTAACCCTTCTGATCTTGCACTCTGAGCAATGTACTGCGTATAAGAAGGGTATGCAATCGATGCCAAAATACCAATGATCACGACGGCGATCATCACCTCTATCAGGGTAAAACCTTTAAGTTGAACCTTCATAAATTAATAACTCATTCATTTATATGATAATAAATTTTATTAACACCTAACCCAGAAGCAACGTTGATTGTTCCTGTATAATCCCCATTTTCATTTTTCTCACCTTTACCAACTCCAATAATATAGATATAGGGATCTTTACCGGATTCAGGTGCAGGAATAACAATCTGCGGTGTATCCGGTACACGTTCACCCAGTTCATAATATAATTGAGAAAAGGATCTCGTTCCTTTGTGCAGATCGAACGGATATAATTTGCCAGAACCAGACACCAAACACACGTTATCGGCAACCGAATCTGCAGGGGGAGAATAAGAAGTGAAATAAACTTTGCCTTGGACAATCAAGGCAGCTGTTAAACTCTTTTCACCTAGACCACTAAAATCATAGAACCAGCCGAGTTTTTTACCGAAACTTATGTTGTCGGCTTCAGACGCAGGTGCATTAGAAGTCACATCATAGAGATCATTGATTGTGATCGCCTCGGGAATATCACCGCCAGTAAAACTCTTAGTCACCACATTACGATCTTGCAATGTAAAAAACATATCATTGATATCAGTAGATGATGGGTGGGGTCGCGTTCCACTTCCAATCACCACCGCATCATAGGGAACATTTTGATAAGTTTTAGTCGTAGTAGTACCACTCTCTGTTGTCACCTTAACTTCGGATAAATTAGTAAACATCGTTTGTGCTACAACAGGTTCTGCATAAAAACGACGATTATTACTATCAGTACCACCTAAAGAAGCAAATTTAAATGCACTCCAACTCGACTTACTTGCACTTGGAAGATCAATGCGCCAGACATTTGCACCGACATCGGAGGCATAAATCCTATCTGTATACCCATCATTATTACTATCAAGTACGGCGACTGAGTTTGGAATGCTATCCTGAATACCCGAAAGTACTGTTGCACCCGATGCAGAGCCACCAAATGAATGAATCAAAGTTCCCTTCTCTGCATCGACAATATAAACCGCACGACCGACCGGAGAAGATGAAGGAGTTGCATCAAAACTAACATCGTAGCCACCACCAAAAATGAGTACAGGCTTTTCATAACCAACGATTTTCGTCACTATAGGCTCAGACCATGTTTGTCCAAGATCAGAAAAACCATCCGTTGATGGATTAATAGTCCACATTAGAGAAGGGCTATCAGGGTTTGTCACATTGAGGGCATAATAAGACGAGCCACCTCGACGCATCCCCATATAGACCCATGCTTTAATCACTTTACCCTCAGCATCAGTTTCTGTGTAAGCAACTGGAGATGAATCCATTCCGTATACTGTGTGTACACCTGAAGGATCATTACTTCTCAGTTCTGTTAAATTAGGCAATAACTCATAGGGAATAAAGCCCCAAGTCTCTGATACAGATTCGCCCGCATCTTTAAACATATGCACAACACCTTGATTAGTGCCAAGCATGATACGAATATCAGTCGCGCTTTTTGTGCCGAAATTGAGTGCAAGTGGCTTAGAATGAAGAGGATCACCCATAACATCATTACGTTTATCTGTCGTACTACCATCTTTATTATCGTCGTCGACATCTATCCCATTAAGCCAATTTAACGTATTAGCAAGCTCATCTACGCTAGTTCTCATATAGCTAGCTAGCGCAGCATCACCGCCTGCTGCAGTTTGTGCATTAGCAAGTGTTAAAGGCGTTAAACTGGAGGCCCCATTTAAGTTACTTACAATATTCCTAACTTCTTGCTTTCTGATTTGTGCCGCGACTCCGCCGACTTCAACTTTATTCCCATCCTTTTGCGCAACACAATCCGACCATATAGTACAGGCACCATCTTTAATATTGCCGTTATCTGCTATAGCTGCATTCCCTTTACTATCAACCAATGTTCCATCTGCGGTTACTTTTAATTTTTTTAAATTACCGCTCCAACGAGGTCCTTTGCCTGGGAGAAACATAGCGTAATAAGCGGCATCAAATGTCTGAGTCCTATCAAAATTATTACTAGCAATACTTGGAGATGTAAAACTTGAATCAATATTCAAAATATTTGATAACGCATCATTAAGTGCATTCTGTAGTTCAAGACTGTTCTGAGCAGCAAAATATAAACCACCACCTCTTTTAGCCGTCTCAGCAAGTAAAGGTGCGGCATCTTCTGCACCTTTACTAAAACCAATAGTATAAGTACGAACATTCTGCATTTGTTCAGTATTTGAACTGTCCAATTTGTTAATTAAGTCGTTATTAAACATATAACTAGCTAATGCGGGCAAATAGCTTGCTGTATCTAGATTTTTAGAAAATGAAGAGTAATCCCCTTCCTTACTTCCAGTGGCAGTTAAACTAATAACGTCATTATTCGCATTTTTATCAACTGTTGGAGAGCCATCAGTGACATAGATAACATAAGCAATATCCGTACATACTTTAAATGGACTTGCGTAGTTACCACTCTTCTCCACTGAACTATCATACGGGGGTTTATTTCCTACATACGAGCCATAATCAGTATCACTATGACCATATTTAACGCCCTTACCTGCAAAGTAACGGTAAGCTTCATACATAGTCTCACATAGTGGTGTATTTGTTTTTGCTGGCAAACTATCAATAGTAGATAATAAACTAGCACGCGTACTATCCGTCATCTGAGTAATGCCAGATACAATTCGACCACCGTCTCGATTACCTTCATTTGGATAATTATAATTAAATACAGCAAGTCCAAAATCCACTGTTGGAGTTGAACTAATAATATTAGAAATCGCTTTCTTCGCAATTTCTAGTCTTGAAATTTTTACCGTTGGTAATTTTCCCGCTTTAGATAATCCGTACCATCTTAGGTAATTATCAGTGTACAAGGTAATAGGTTGTCCAACACCAAAGTCAGTATTATTTGCTGCGGCTAAAGCATTGGTCCAAGTTGTTCCTGGTAGTGAGGAAGTAAAATATGGATACGCTTTCTTTTTACTACCTGACCCCGTTGTTACCCCGTTAGCAGGAAATCCATTAGGATATGATGATGAATTACTCGGATTTATTTGAGAAATATCTTCCCAACAATCAATTACTTTTATTGCTGTACCGTTTGTTTCAGGTAGTTCTTTCCAAACACCAGTAGTACCACTTGATGTGAACTCTCTTATATACCCAGTAAAACGACCAAACTCTGCTAATGCAGCTTTGCTTTGACTACATCCATTTAAACTAGCTTTAAAATTACGCTTATCAGAGCTAGTATCAGGGGTGGGTAATCCTCCACCGCCAACAGCATAATAAATAAGAGTATCACTATACCCAGAACCACTTACGGCTGGGTAGTCATAGTTAGGGTCATAATCTACAACCTGAGTAATTTCTTCAGTCGACATACTTCCTGAGTTATCAAATATAACGAGCACTTTAGGTCTTGCGCCCGTTCGAGTTGTTGATTCTTTTACATATAACTCAGTATCGTCACTAAAGGAGAAAGCCGACACAAAAGTCAGCGCAAGTAGTATAGAACAAGCCAGCTTTTTAATAATCATATCTAACTCCCAGTTAAAACTTCTTGCTCCACACCTGCGACAACAGTGAGTTGGCCCAGTTTATCTCTACCAAATTCTGCTGTACTACTAATCTCAACACGCCGACAGCTGATTAAATTACCACTATTTGGCCTTGTACTCCGCTGGCATCCAACATCTTTTGCACTAATGACAACATTACCTGCAGCATCAACTTCATAAGGAATTGGCGTTAACGTTTGGTTAGAACCAAATTCAACCACAGATGAAATCTCAGATAGTTTGGCTAAGCTAGCACCTTTATTGGCTTCGATTGCCGCCTCTAAGCCACCATCAGCAACAGACTTAGCCTCTATACGTTCTGATCCTGCTCCAGACATACGCATAGATTGGGTCGAATTAACAGCCAAAGCGACACCAATAATAGTCATAAGCAACAATATGATAAGTGCAAAAAATAATACAATTCCTTTTTGCTTTTTCATCTTACCAACCTTCTAATTTCTAATTAACACTGGATTAGCAAGCACCATAGTCGTCGAAACTATCTTGCGTCGATAATGATCATTCAAATTTTTAATTTCCTTATCGCCCAGAGTATAAGTAGTTTCATTGGTGTAACTTTTATCTTCATCAATAGCACGAACCAACAAGAAAACCCTTAAGGCAACAAGCCTTTGAAATAATTCGTTGTCCCACATTAATGTGGTTACATTTTCTGCAGGCATAAAACTATCGGCGGTATCATCTCCATTACTATCAAAACCATAAAGAATACGCATATTCTCAATGCCTTCAACTAACTGCTCTTCGTTATTCATGCCATTATTCTTGGTTAATGTTTTTCGGCGTAGAACAGGTACAGAACCATCATTTTTAATAAAATAAATATGATGCTGATATTCCCAAAAACGAGCATTTTCGAGTACTGGATTGGGAGGATTACCGCCTTTAAACATCACAGCTTCACTCGAAGTTGCAGCCATATAAAAACGCTCGCCATTGGGATTAGTCACTGGTGGGCCAACTAATCTTTTAATTTGAATGACATCCGTATTCTGATTCACACCTGATAAGCAACTTAATGTATCCCCACTCTCGCCCTCTTCATATCCCCATAGACGCCTAAAGTGTGCAGGTTCAGCATTAGGTAAAGTACCGTTATTTACACCTGCACCAATACAATCATTTGCAACACCATCCCTCAAGGTCATATTGGTTCCAAGTACAAAATCAGTTCCCGTTATGTCCCCCATAAAACCTAACTGACTAATGTCTCTTTCCATGAGCGACAAAGCTATTCGTCCATTTTCTTGCAATTGGTTAAACTGGCTCGTTGTGATCACATTGGAAGAAGACATACTAAACATGCCAAAAAGCCCAAGAGTGAGAAATAAGCCAATGACCATAGAGACCATTAGCTCAACCAGCGACATCCCTTTCTCACAGTTTTTTAAATTATCCATACATAGTTAACCTAAATAATCATTGTCGAAAGAATAAAAAGCCGCCTACGCGTACCAATATCTTCTCCACATTCACTCCCAGAATAACTTGTACCCGCGCCCTCTCGGATCCCTCTCCACGCAATTGCGACCGTTACAGTTGAACCATCTACATTAATGCATGCTGTTGGAGAGTCTAACCCACCAACATTCTGGCTATCCATAACTTCAGCAGCCCCCATAAAACTCTGTTCCCACTGGTAAAGATCCCAAGCTTCAGTCTCTTCTGGAGTACATATACTCACTGCGCCAACAGCAACGTCACAAACATTGCCTGGTTTATTAAGAGAGCCAGTATACTCACCAGCGTAATTACCCAGCTGCGCTCTATTCAGCTTCATTCGATTAATTATGTCGTTTGCATAGTAGGAGGCTTGAGTTTGCTGAAAGGATTCAAAGCTGCCACGCTTTGCAACAATATGCAGATTAAAAATGCCAATTAAGCCAATGACTAAGATCACTAACGCAACAAGCACTTCAATTAATGAGAAGCCCCGTTGAAATTCCCTTTGTGTCAACCTTTCGATTTTAGCCATATTTTTGACAAGCTTTTCAGCTATTTACCTTTAAAAATCTTAGTATTACGATAAAAATTACCAACAGTTAATAATAGATGAGTAAAATGTAAGTAGCCAGTAACATTAGCACATAAGCATTGACATCATTATGCTTTGAATGAATTTGAGACAATAAAAAAGAGGCTTATAGCCTCTTTTTTATTGACGATTAAACAGTACACAGATTTAACGTAATTCGGCTGGCACAGCAAAAACAGTGTCTTCTTTACGCCCTTCAACTTCAGTCACAACACTAGGAGCAAGTTTAGCGATTGCTTGAACCACTTGTTGGACTAAAACCTCGGGGGCTGAAGCTCCAGCGGTGACGGCTACACGTGTAACATTATCAAACCAACTAGACTCAACATCATCTGCAGTATCCACTAGATAAGACTGGGTTCCTGTTTTCAATGCTAGCTCGCGTAAACGATTAGAGTTAGAGCTGTTCTTTGAGCCAACAACAATCAATAAATCAACGTCTGCAGATAAATTGCGTACCGCATCTTGACGATTCTGCGTTGCATAACAAATATCGTCTTTTCGCGGACCTTCTATAGAGGGAAACCTTTTCTGTAACGCAACAATAATGTCCAAAGTATCATCTACAGACAAAGTAGTTTGTGTCACGAAGCAGAGATTATTGGGATCGCGCACTTCCAAAGCTTCAACATCAGCAGGCGATTCAATCAGATAAACGCCACCATTAGGATTATCGTATTGACCCATAGTACCCTCGACTTCAGGGTGCCCTTCATGGCCAATCAGGATGCACTCAATACCTTTGCGGCTGGCACGCGTCACCTGAAGATGTACTTTAGTCACTAAAGGACACGTCGCATCAAAGACTCTCAGCCCTCGCGCCTTAGCCTCTTGTCTCACCGCTTGAGATACACCATGGGCACTGAAGATAACAATGTTGTTATCCGGCACTTGATCTAACTCTTCGACAAAAACCGCACCGCGATCCTTCAGATTCTGCACGACATAGCGGTTATGCACGACTTCATGGCGAACATAGATAGGCGGCGAAAATAATTCCAACGCCCGTTCAACAATACTGATAGCACGATCAACACCCGCACAAAAACCGCGCGGGTTAGCGAGCATAATATTTAAACTTGGGCTAGTAGGATCGAGTTTCATCTTAAAATACCTTTACTACGTCCAGTTCAAAAGTGATCTTGTGTCCTGCCAGAGGATGATTAAGATCGACTGTGATGGAATCACCCGCAACATCACGGACAATACCAGGGATCTCACTACCACCAGGGCCAGCAAAACTCACAATCACGCCAGCCTCTAAACTCATGTCAGCCGGAAAACGGCTTCGATCTAGATAATGGATAGCATCAGGATTGGATTCGCCAAAGGCATCAATCGCTTCAAGCGTGAAACTGTGCTTATCACCTTCAGCAAGCGTCACCAGCTGCGCCTCAAATGCAGGACTTAAAGTACCATCACCCACATTTAATCGAGCCGGTTTACCCGAGGCTTTAGTGCTATCGGCAGTTGAGCCATCAGCAAGCACAATGTTCATGTGGCATAATAATGAACGTGTCACAGTCACTTTTTAACCCCTTCAGCGCTATCAGCTTCAGACTTATCGCTTACAAATGCATCCCAAATAATCAGCACTGCACCGATACAAATAGCAGCGTCGGCAATATTGAATGCTGGATAATGGCTCTTATTCCAGAAGAAATCGATAAAATCAACCACGAAACCATGCATCAATCGATCGACTAAATTACCTAAAGCACCACCAATCACTAAGGTGTAAGCTAGATTCAGTTTCCACAAAGAAGACGATTGCTTACGCAACCACACAGTCAATAACGTACTGAATCCAATCGCAACAATCGTAAACAGCCAGCGCTGCCAACCTCCAGCTTCACTTAAAAAACTAAAAGCTGCACCATAGTTACGTACATAAGTGAAATTAAAGAAGGGCAATAATTTCACTGATTCATACAAATCAAAATTGGCTAAGACCCATTGCTTAGATAGCTGATCGGCTAAAAACACCAATACAGCTACCCAATACCAACGTAAGCCACTGTCTTTCCAAGTTAATGGCATACAGATCCTTTACGCAAACTGACGAACTTCGCCGTCACCTTCAATATTGGTTACGCAGCGAGTACAAAGTGTTGGGTGAGCCTCAATAGTGCCAACCTCTTCTCTGTGGTGCCAACAACGCTCACACTTCTCGGCAGTGCTTGAAGCAACCACTAATTTCAGTGATGCCAACTCAGTCTCAACCGCTTCCAATGTCGCATCGGCTAAAGGCAATACTTTGGCTTCAGAGGTCAACAACACAAATCTCAGCTCATCGCCGATATGGGTTAATTGCTCAGTCAAGGTAGCATCCGCAAACAAGGTCACTTCAGCTTCTAATGAGCCACCGATACGTTTGTCGCGGCGAGCTTGTTCAATCACTTTGTTGACTTCATTACGCACGGTTAGCAACTGCTGCCAATAGTCATCGCTCAAATCAGTCGCTAAGGTGACTGATTTCAAGCCTTGATACCACTCTTGGGTAAAGACATAAGCATCACGCTCGCCAGGCAGTAATTGCCATACTTCGTCAGCAGTGAAGCTTAGAATTGGCGCAATCCAACGCACCATGGCCTCAGAGATCAGATACAGCGCCGATTGACAACTACGGCGTGCATGGCCTTCTTGCTTAGCCGTATATTGGCGATCTTTAATGATGTCCAGATAGAAACTGCCTAACTCAACCGAGCAGAACTGCATCAGTTTTTGAGTCACTATATGGAAGTTATATTGATCATAGGCTTCGATGATTTCCTGTTGTAGCGCAGCGGCACGGCGAACAACCCAACGATCTAACGCCACCATATCTTCAACGGCCACTAAATCCTTAGCGGGCTCGAAACCGTTTAAGTTGGCTAATAAGAAACGCGCAGTGTTGCGAATACGACGATAGGCATCGGCGCTGCGATTTAAGATTTCGTCAGAAACCGTCATCTCACCGCTGTAATCTGTTGCCGCAACCCATAAACGCAGAATGTCGGCGCCTAATTTGTTGGTTACCGTTTGTGGTGCAATCACGTTACCAATAGATTTTGACATCTTACGGCCTTTACCATCGACGGTAAAACCGTGGGTAAGTACTTGCTTATACGGTGCTTTGCCATTCATTGCGGTTGAAATCATCAAAGATGACATAAACCAACCGCGATGTTGATCGCTACCTTCAAGATACAAGTCAACCCCGTGTCCGTGGAATTCAGGACGTGCGGCTACCACTGATGAGAAGGTTGAACCTGAGTCATACCAAACGTCCAAAGTATCAGTGACTTTACGGTATTGTTCCGCTTCATCACCCAGCAATTCTGCGGCATCAAGATCCCACCAAGCTTGAATACCCTGCTGTTCGATACGATTCGCCACGCGTTCCATTAACGACACGCTATCAGGGTGCAACTCTTCGGTTTCTCGGTTCACAAACAGCGTGATAGGCACACCCCAAGTACGTTGGCGTGAGATACACCAGTCAGGGCGGTTTTCAACCATTTTTTCGATACGACTTTGGCCCCAATCAGGGATCCATTGGGTTTGTTCGATTTCTTTCAATGCTTGCGTACGTAGGCCGTGGTTATCCATAGAGATGAACCACTGCGGTGTCGCGCGGAATATAATTGGTGTTTTGTGGCGCCAGCAATGTGGGTAGCTGTGACGGTAAGCCACGTGATTCAGCAAGGCACCTTTTTCTCTCAGTAAAGCTACGACGTTATCGTTAGCTTTAAAAACATGTTGCCCAGCAAAATACTCAGTATCAGGCTTGTATACACCGTTGTCGCCAACAGGGTTTGCGACTTCTAAGCCGTACTTTTGCCCAACAACAAAGTCGTCTTGACCGTGACCAGGGGCAGTATGAACGATACCAGTACCCGCATCAGTAGTAACATGATCGCCTAAAATTGCAGGCACATCAAAATCCAAGAACGGGTGATTAAAGCGGACAAGCTCAAGCGCAGCGCCTTTGGTTGTACCAAGCACTGTATGGCTTTCGATGTTATAGCGAGTCAGGCAAGATTCAACCAAGACTTCAGCTAAAATAAGCGCTTGCGTCACACCGTCTTTTTCGAATTCGACTAAGCTGTAATCCAGTTCAGGACTCAAAGACAAGGCGCGGTTCGCTGGTAGCGTCCATGGCGTGGTCGTCCAAATTACCATAGAGACAGGATGTGAGTAATCGCTTACCCCAAACTTAACCGCAACGGCTTTACTGTCAGCGGCGACAAACGCCACATCGATTGCGGGTGATGTCTTATCTTCATATTCGACTTCGGCTTCGGCTAACGCTGAACCACAGTCGGTACACCAATGCACAGGTTTGACGCCTTTATGCAAGTGACCACTCTCAATCACTTTCGATAAAGAACGAACGATATTAGCTTCCGTCGAAAAATCCATTGTTAAGTACGGATTTTGCCAATCACCCAACACACCTAAACGGATAAAGTCTTCACGTTGGCCGTTAACTTGCTCTGCAGCGTATTTACGGCATTCTTCACGGAATTCTGCTGCAGTGATTTTTTGACCTGGCTTACCCACTTTTTGCTCAACTTTCAGCTCAATAGGCAAACCATGGCAATCCCAACCTGGTACATAAGGTGCGTCAAAACCAGACATAGTTTTTGACTTAACAATAATATCCTTGAGGATTTTATTAACTGAGTGACCAATATGAATACTGCCATTCGCATACGGTGGGCCGTCATGCAAAATGAAGGGAGTACGGCCAATTCGGCTATCACGGATCTGTTGATACAAACCGTCTTTTGTCCAGCGCTCTAACATCTCTGGCTCGCGATTTGCCAAATTACCACGCATCGGAAACTCTGTTTCCGGCAAATTCAAAGTAAATTTATAGTCGCTCATTGATCCTATACCGTTAATTAAACTGATAAATTTCAGCCTGCATCATTACCAAATAAAGCTCTGGCTTCATTTGCATCATTTAAAATCTGTTTTTTTAGCGCATCCAATGAGTCAAAAGGTTGCTCATCTCGGAGTTTAGCTACCAACTCGACTTCAACATGTTTGCCGTAAATGTCACCTTCAAAATCAAAAAGATGCACCTCAAGCTGACACACTTGACCGTTCACTGTCGGGCGAAACCCAATATTGGCTACGCCCTCATAAATATCGCTGTTATCCCAATAACATTTAACCGCAAACACACCGCGTACCGGCACAACATTGCGCTTTAAGGCGATATTAGCGGTGGGGAAACCAATTGTGCGGCCAATTTTTTGCCCATGCGCTACACGACCACTCAAGGTAAAAGGGTGCCCTAATAGGCGTCTAGCCTGTTCAAGATTGCCCTTCGCCAATTGTTCACGCACAGCAGTCGAGCTCACTCTTTGCGAGCCCAGCATAAAACTTTGAGTGCTGACCACAGTAAAGCCATATTGGATACCCGCCTGTACTAGCATTTCAAAATTGCCTTTACGGCCTTGACCAAAACAAAAATCATCACCGACGACGAGGTATTTGACACCCAGTTTGCGGACCAACAATTCTTCAATAAAATGCTCTGCAGGTTGATTAGCAAAAGTGCGATTAAAGTTAACACACACTAACCGCTCAACCCCAAGTTCATCGAGCAAAATGACTTTATCACGTAATAAACTTAAACGAGCCGGCGCGTTGTCGCCGCTAAACAATTCTTGCGGCTGAGGTTCAAACGTCATTAATGTCGATGGCAACGATAACTGCTTCGCCTTCTGCACTAAGCTCGCAATCACCTGTGCATGACCACGATGGACGCCGTCAAAATTACCTATAGTCAATACACACCCGTGGTGGGATGACAAAATGTTATGTATACCGCGGATTAATTCCATAACGTTAGACAACTGCCAAGCGCAAATCGGCTGATTATATAACAGCTAGCGATGAGAATCAGCAATCAAGCTCCCCGTTTAATTGACCAAGGACGAATTCCGAGCAAAAGCAGACACAATAAGTAACTGACTGCCCCAACTAAAATTAAGCCTATCAAGGCTTTCGCACGATCGAACAAATGCCAATCTAACCAAATTTGTTGTGAAGGCAAAAAGTAATACAAGACTACCACCATCAAGGCTGTAGAGACCACGGCTTTAGCAAAAAACACCATAGTCGGCCTAGAAACACGATAAACGCCAGCTAAATGCAAGCCTCGGTATAGTAATGTGGCGTTTAGCAATGCTGACATTGAGGTCGCAATCGCCAGTCCAACATACCCAAAAGGAATAGCAAACAGCAAGTTAAAGCCCATGTTTGTGATCATGGCAATAATGCCATAACGCACAGGTGTTTTGGTATCTTGACGAGAGTAATAGCCAGGAGCAAGCACCTTAATCAGCATAAAGCTAAGCAAACCACTACCATAAGCCATCAAACTATAGGAAGCCATTTCAACATCATGCAATGAAAAAGCGCCGCGCATAAATAATACCATCAGCATGGGCTTTGCGAGCACGATCAACCCCATCATAGCCGGTAGACCTAGCAGTAGAATCGCTTTAATCCCCCAATCCATCGTCTTGCCAAAGCCCGCACCTTCGTCATTCACATGGTTTCGTGACAGCGCAGGTAAAATCACAGTAGCAATCGCGATCCCAAACAATCCTAAGGGAAATTCGAGTAAACGGTCGGCATAATAGAGCCAACTTATTGAACCCGTCATCAAAAAACTGGCGATAAATGTATCAAATAGCAGGTTAATCTGTGAGACAGACACGCCAAACAATGCTGGGATCATCAAAGTTCTGATTTTCACCACGCCTGGGTGATGCCAGCCCCAAGAAGGCTTGACGAGCGCATTTTCACGCAACAAAAAGGGAATTTGAAATAGGAACTGAATCAAACCACCACAAAAAACGCCCCAAGCCAAGGTAACCTCAGGCTGGGTCGATGTAGGCGCATAGAAAATAGCCGCCGCAATAATTGCCACATTGAGAAAAACGGGTGTAAAAGCCGATACCGCAAAACGGCCTCGGGTATTTAAAATTGAGCCCGCTAATGCCGTAAATGTGATAAACCACAGATAAGGAAAAGTAATTTTAAGCACAACGGTAGCGAGTTCAAATTTAGCACCATCTGGCTCGTTGTTAAGCCAAGCGATGAACCAACCACCACCGAATAAAGCTGACAATACAGGTGATGCAACCACCCCCAAAAGGGTCACTATTGTCACTAGTAAACCTAATGTGCCCGCAACTTTACTCAATAAATCACGAGTCTCTTCTGCAGTATGTTTCTCTTGGTACTCAGTTAAAACAGGTACAAACGCCTGTGCAAAAGCCCCTTCAGCAAACAAACGGCGTAAAAAATTAGGAATTTTATTTGCAAAGAAAAACACATCAGCACTTGTCCCTGCGCCCATCAAATTAGCAACAACCACATCCCTAACTAGACCTAAAACTCGGGATATCAATGTCATAGCACTAACAATCAGGCCAGATTTTAATAATTTTCTACTCAAACGTCCCCCAGACCCATATCGAATTGATTAGGTGATACATCTCAAAAAATCGATTCAGGCTCTGTCACACTGCGGTAATAGCTGCTAGAATTGCGCCACATATTACACGAGTTGGGTCGAAGATAGCCAAGGCAGGTTGGATTAATTTATCTTTATGATGAATATTCAATCATAGTCATTGACAAAGTGACTAAATGCAGGCATATTCCTCGGCCTTTAAAAGTATCAAATCCAGTTTTTAGGAGTTGCACCTTGGCTAATAGCAAGTCTGCAAAGAAGCGCGCGCTTCAATCTGAAAAGCGTCGTCAGCATAACGCCAGCCGTCGCTCAATGTTACGTACATACGTTAAAAAAGTAATCGCTGCAATTAAAGCAGGCGATCACAAAACAGCAACAGAAGCTTTTGCTGTTGCACAACCAATCGTTGACCGTATGGCGACTAAAGGTCTTATTCACAAGAATAAAGCCGCTCGTCAAAAGGCACGTTTGAACGCTAAGATCAAAGCAATCGCTGCTTAATCTATAACATAGCAAATGAAAAAAACCGGCAATTGCCGGTTTTTTTATATCTGAAAAACACTATTAATGACAATAAATGTTGTTCAATAAGTGAATCATCTCCCGTACTTCATCACTCTTGAGTGAATAAAATACCGTTTGCGCTTCTTTGCGTGTGGTTACTAAATTATCTTTGCGTAACCAAGCAAGATGTTGTGATAGTGCCGATTGACTTAAGCCTAATTTTTTATTCATTTCGCCAACGCACATTTCTCCTTCATTCAATAAATAACAAAGAATAAATAAACGGCGTTCGTTCGCGAGTGCCTTTAATAGCACTACGGCATGATCGGCTCGCTCCTGCATTAATTCAATATTCATTACGCACTTTCTCTCCTAAAACTAACCCCTGCGCTAATATAGCGTCGCCTTACGGATATAGTCGGGACATAAAGCACACTTTTTGCTAGATTGTTTTTAAAAATGGGACATGCTTAATAAAAATAAAGGAAATCTAATGAAGCCCTATCAAACTACACTTCTCTCGAGTCTTTTAATCGGGAGTTTAAGTGCGTGCCAAACTCAAGTAGAAACTGCCCCTAGTGAAGTCATTCAATTACAACAGGCAGCATTATCTTCGCAATTAAGCTATGACTTAGTCGAGTCACTCACGGTTGAAGTGGGTCCAAGACTTGCTGGAAGCCCAAAAGATATCCTCGCCGTTAATTGGGCGATAAATAAACTGACCAGCCTTGGTTTTGACCGTGTTTATAAAGAAGCCGTACAAGTGCCAATTTGGGAGCGCGGTGAAGCCAAATCCAAAATCACCGTCCCTGTAGAACAGCCGTTGGTCATTACTGCGCTTGGTGGCAGTATTGCGACTCCTGCTGGAGGTATACAAGCTAAAATCGCGCGCTTTGATAGCCTAGAGGCATTACAACATGCCAAGCCTGAAGATGTGCAAGGTAAGATTGTTTTTATTGACCAAAAAACAGAGCGCCATATCACTGGTGAAGGTTATGGTAAAAGCGTTGGTGGCCGCTCGAAAGGGGCAGTCGCTGCAGCACAAAAAGGGGCTGTTGCTATCGTGATCCGCTCTATTGGCACAGATCATGACCGCATGGCCCATACTGGCATCATGCGCTACCAAGATGGCGTGCCTAAGATCCCCGCGGCTGCCATGTCAAATCCCGATGCTGATTTGGTTGGTGCATTGCTAAAACGCGATCCTAATGCCCTGCTCGAATTGCATATGTCGCCAAAAAACTTAGGTTTTAATACTTCCTACAATGTCATTGCCGAAGTAACGGGCAGTAGTAAGCCCAATGAAATAGTGCTCATTGGTGCTCATTTAGATTCCTGGGATGAAGGTACTGGCGCGATTGATGATGGCGCTGGTGTCGCCATTGTGACGGCTGCAGCCAAGCATATTCAAGATCTCCCCATAAAACCCGCTCGCACTGTTAGAGTAGTGCTATATGCCGCTGAAGAAGTTGGGCTCGTTGGCGGTAAAGCGTATGCAGAGGCTCATAAAGCTGAATTACCGCTGCACTACATAGCTGCAGAGTCTGATTTTGGGGCCGGTAGAATTTATCAAATCGATACTAAAGTGAATGAGAACATATTCACAGAAGTGCAGCAGGCGCTCAGCCCTATGTCATTCAATGGCGTTGCACTGGGCAATAACCAAGCTTCTGGTGGGCCAGACGTATCTATGCTCCCCGCATTAGGTGTTCCAGTTGCATCTCTGAGGCAAGATGGCCACGATTATTTCGATTACCATCACACACCGAATGATACCTTAGATAAAATCGACCCTGCCGCATTGGCTCAAAACGTCGCCGCCTACGCACAATTTGCTTATATCATGGCAAATTCAACGGTGACATTAACGCCTTTAGTCACTCAATCTGAAAAATAGGCCATCAATGATATAGAGAACAGCATTAGCTGTTCTCTATCAATTAACATCTTATCGATATTTCGCTATTGCTCTTCACGTAAAAACGTTGGATTTGTTGGAGAACTCTGCTCTTCACTATAATAATAACCAGCAACATTAAATGCTTTTAATTCATCTAAAGTGTCAATTTGATGCGTAATGAGATATCTCGCCATCATGCCTCTAGCACGCTTAGCAAAAAAACTGATCACTTTATATTGACCATTTTTACAATCTTTAAATATGGGTGAAATTAATTGCCCTTGAAGTTTTTTAGGCTTTATTGCTTTGAAATATTCATTAGATGCAAGATTGACAATAATATCACTACTCGTTTCAGCAAGCGTTTCATTTACCGCTTGTGTTAATGTCTCTCCCCAAAACTCATATAGGTTTTTACCTTTAGGATTAGAAAGCGCCGTGCCCATTTCTAAACGATAAGGCATAATTAAATCCAGCGGTCTGAGCAAACCGTAAAGTCCAGATAAAATACGTAGTTGTGACTGAGTTCGAGCAATTTCATCTTCAGACAATGTATCAGCATCAAAGCCAGTATACACATCGCCTCTAAAAGCAAAAATGGCCTGTTTTGCATTATCTAAACTAAAATCAGGCTGCCACTCCCCAAAACGTGCCGCATTTAAACCCGCAATCTTATCGCTCACCTTCATTAAAGTGGCGATGTCTGTAGGGGTCAATTGCCGACACACTTGGATCAACTCCTGACTATAAGTTAAAAAATCAGGTTGTGAATACACCTGCGTCAGTGGCGGCTGTTCAAAATCTAAGGTCTTCGCCGGCGAAACCAATATCAACATCAAAAACTCCCAACAGAAACAAAAATACATGCCTATGATACTGAACGAGCATAAAAAAACCACGCTTTAACAGCGTGGTCTTTTCGATTACAACAATCAGTAATGGCTATTGTCGATGCGCTAGGCTAATTAAAGCTTTTTAGCCGGCACAAGACTGGTATCTTGCCAAATATCATCATCAAGCTGATCCATCAACTCAGGAAATTTACTACGATCGAATTCTGGAGTCTTACCCGCGTTGATCTGTTCACGATAATCATTGATAACGCGAATTGCCAGACCCGATAATAGTAATAGAGCAACAATGTTTACCGTCGCCATCAACCCCATCGAAACGTCAGCCAAGTTCCACACTAAACTTATCTTAGCGACGGCACCAAACATGACCATGCCAAGCACACACAAACGGAATAAAGGCAGTGCTTTGGTACTATTTCCCATTAAATACATCACATTTGTTTCAGCGTATGAGTAATTGGCTATGATGGATGTAAAGCAGAATAAGAAAATAGCCACCGCAATAAATGCGCCACCCCAGTCGCCAACATGTGCAGACATGGCATTAATGGTTAATCGAATCCCATCATCACTCGAGCCAATATCCCCTGATAGCAGGATTATCGCAGCCGTTGCAGTACAGATAACGATAGTATCCGCAAACACACCCATCATCTGCACAAAACCTTGGGATGCTGGATGATTAGGGTTAGGCGATGCACTTGCCGCGACATTCGCCGCACTGCCCATACCCGCTTCGTTCGAGAAAAGTCCACGAGCAATACCCGCTTGCATTGCCTGCGCGACAGTATAAGCCACGCCGCCAGCGGCAGCTTCTTGCCAACCAAAAGCACTTTTCACAATTAAGCTAATAATCGCAGGTAATTGTTCTAGGTTGAAAATAACGATAATGAAGGCTACAAGAATGTAGGCTAAGGCCATAATGGGGACAAGAAATTCAGATACTCGCGCGACTTTACGTAGACCACCGACAATCACAAATCCACTGGCAATAACTAGCCCAATCCCTACATAGGTTGGATTAAAACCAAATACTCGCTCCATTGCACCGGTAATAGTGTTAGCTTGTACTGCATTGAATACTAAACCAAAAGCAATGATCAAAAAGACAGCAAATAAAATGCCCATCCATTTCTGACCCAATCCTTTTTCCATATAGTAGGAAGGACCACCGCGGAACTGGCCATTATGATCTCGGACTTTATAAACCTGCGCTAAGGTTGATTCAACCATAGCAGTCGCCATACCTAAAATAGCGATAAGCCACATCCAAAATACTGCACCTGGACCCGCTGCACCAATAGCAACAGCAACACCGGCCATATTACCAGCACCGACGCGGGCAGCCATACTTGTACAAAAGACTTGAAATGAAGAAAGACCGCTATCGCAACCTTGCCGACTCATGGTCATAACTTTGATGGAATGTTTAAAGTGGGTTAACTGAATAAAGGCAAGTCTAATGGTGAAATAGAGACCAGCTCCTACTAGTCCATATACTAACAACTTACCCCAAAGTAGCGCATTCAAAAAATTAACTATGGTTTCTAACATATTATTTTACTTCTTCCCGTAGCAAATGCTCCTCTAATTGCAATTAAAGGTACAACATCTGTGGTGAATGAATCCTTCCAAGTTAAAGGTAAGAATTTCGGTAGATTTATTTTTTCAAATTATCCTTCCGTGAATTTACAACATCACGGCTACCGAATTCAACGCAGCAAAATAGCACAGTATTCGAAATTGCTCATGTGATCAAGCTCGCGTTTGCACAGTTAAACGTCATTGACATCACGCCTTACAACACTAGCTAAGCTACTGTTAAAGCTAGATTAACAAAAGTTCTAAGTTGCGCTATTATATTTAACAGCAAAAACAACTTTTAAAATTTGGATGTAGGGCACATTTTTGTAATAAAACTACAAATATAGTAACCCCATAGAAACTTCAATCATCTCTTGTTTGTTTTAGTGAGGCTTAACATGACACAAATACATGAAATCAATGCTCTGAAAAAGTATGTCAGAGCGACAAACTTTCTTGCGACCTCGCAAATTTACCTCAAACAAAACGTCTTACATAAACGTCCACTTACCCATACTGATATCAAGCCACGTTTACTTGGCCATTGGGGTACCTGCCCAGGTATTAACTTTGTCTATGCCAACATTAACCGCTTGATAGTGAAGCATAACCGCTCTTTTATCTATTTAGTCGGTCCAGGCCATGGTTTTCCTGCTGTACAAGCAAACTTATTCATTGAAGGCTCTTTAAGTCATTTCTACCCAGAAACTATTCCCTACAATGAAACTGGCATCGAAGATATTTGTAAGAAGTTTTCTGCCGCTTATGGTTATCCTTCACATGCAAACCCTGAAGCACCTGGACAAATTCTTGAAGGTGGCGAATTAGGCTACTCACTCTCAGTAGGCTGGGGGGCAGTATTAGATAATCCAGATCTGATCGCAACCGTCTTAATTGGTGACGGCGAAGCAGAAACGGGACCATTAGCCGCATCTTGGTATGCAAACCGCTTAGTTTCACCTGCGACCAGCGGTGCAGTATTGCCAATTGTGCATATTAACGGCTATAAGATTTCCGGTCCTACCCGCATGGGACGTATGAGCCATGAAGAACTGGATCTTGAATTCCGTGGTCTTGGCTATTTCCCCATCATAGTTGATAACGAATTAGAAGAAGATATCTATGTGCAGATGACAAATGCCATGGATACCGCTTACACCATGATCAATGACATTCAACGTCGAGCACGCAGTGGCGAAGACGTAGTTAAACCAAAATGGCCAGTCATTTTAATGCGCACAGCCAAAGGTTGGACTGGTGTTAGTGAATATAAAGGTAAGAAATTAGAAGGTAACTGCGAATCGCATCAAGTAATCGTCAATAAATGTGCCACTGATAAGGGTCATTTAGATGCGCTGGATAATTGGCTTGCCAGTTACGACTTCCAAGAACTCTACCAAATGAATGAAAAAGGCGAACTGATTTTTGATGCCGACATTTGTTCATTAATCCCACCCAAGCAACTTGCCTGTGGCCGTCAACATTTAACCTATGGCGGGGAAGTTGTTAGAGCATTAACCAATCCAGATCTTGAAAAACTCAGCTATGGTCCAGAAGTACCACGTGGTCAACGTGGCTATTCAATGTTAAAAATGGGCGAATGGATGCGCGATGCGTTCAAGTTAAACCGCGACCAACGTAATCTACGTATTTTTAGTCCTGACGAAACCTATTCAAATCAATTACAAGCAGTATTTGAAGAAACCGATCGTGCATGGCAGTGGCCAATTGAGAGTTGGGATGAAGATATGTCCCGTGAAGGTCGAGTCATTGAACTGCTTTCTGAAAACTTACTTTTTGGCATGCTACATGGTTACACAGTAACAGGCCGGCACGGCATGCTACCCACCTACGAAGCATTCTCACAAGTTATCTCATCGATGGCCGATCAGTACTGTAAATATGTCTACGCCAGCCAAGGTGTGCATTTCCGTAAGCCACTGCCAGCCTGTAATGTCGTATTATCTTCATTACTTGAGCGCCAAGATCATAATGGCTATTCACATCAAAACCCATCTTTCCTTGGGGCTATGCTGGAGAAACATCCAAAAATAATCTCGGCTTACTTACCCGCAGATGCCAACAGCACATTGGTTTATACAGAGCGAGCCTTCGCTGACCGTGACAAACTCAATATTCTGGTTGCAGGTAAAAAAGAATTACCACAATGGCTAAGCTTGGAAGAAGCGCGTAAACAAACAAAAGACGGCGTAATGGTGTGGGATTTTGCCTCAGATGAGAATCCCGATATTGTGCTGGCAGGTTGTGGTGATTATGTCACTCAAGAATGTATGGCTTCTCTAGTATTAATCAGAGAACTCCTTCCAAGAGTGAAAATCCGCTTCGTTAGTGTCACTGAATTAAGCAGTGATGGCTTAGGTAGCCGTAAATTTAAAGAAAAACCTTGGTTAATGGACGAAATATTTACTCAAGATAAAGGCGTGGTATTCAACTACCATGGTTACCCAAATACAATCAAAAAGTTAATTTTTGATTACAAAGGCAGCCGTCGCTTCAGAATTAAAGGCTACGAAGAAGAAGGTTCAACAACAACGCCATTTGATATGGGTGTTCGTAACGGTACATCACGCTATCACCTTGTAATTGATATGGCTTACAAGCTGTTCCAACAGGGTGTTATTGATGAAACTATGCACGTCTCTATTACCACTGATATGCTGCAAAGATTAGTTGACCACCGCAACTATATTAAAGCGAATGGTGTAGACCCAGTAGAAATCGAAAATTGGGTATGGACACGCTAATAGAAACATCTAATTAACATTAGATTGTAATTTAAAGGCATTCTTCGGAGTGCCTTTTTTGCATTAAAAATACCAGTTACAGAATGACAACCTTTAAAAGGTTGATCTTAATACTGGAAAAAGTTAACAAACCAAGTGATAATTAACCGCTGGCTAAAATATCAAAGGATCCCCACACTAAGTGCTAGCAATGTTTTGCACAAAACCAGCAAAGCATATTGGTGGAGAATCATAATCAATGGACGTAAATAAAATGATGAAGAACACATTAAAAGTAGTATTACTGACATCTCTGCTTCCACTCGCAGCCAGCGCATCTCAGGAACTTACACCTTGGTATGTTGGTGCCGGTTTAGGCGTTAATAACTATGAGCACGTTGCCACTCAGAATGGTGAAGACAGTCCATACGCTTGGGATGTTTTCGCAGGCTACATGTTCAACGATTACTTCGGTGCTGAAATCGGCTTCCGTGATTTAGGTAATGCAGATTGGAACGCAGCGGGTATCAGCAATGATGCAAGCGTAAAAGGTTCTACACTTGGTCTAGTTGGTATTTGGCCACTAGCTAACCGCTGGAGCCTATCAGCTGAAGCTGGTGCAATGTACTATTCACTCGAAAACAGCCAAAACAATGGTGTAACGTCGAGCAAATACAGTACAAATGATTTTGCTCCATATTTAGGTGCTGGTGTTGGTTATAACTTCACTGACAACTTAAAATTACAAGCTAAATATCGTCGTTATGAAAACTTAAATGATGATTACAATATTGTTGAAGCTGATAGCAACTACTGGGGTCTAGAACTGAGCTACCGTTTCGGAACTCCAGTTGCAGCAGCTCCAGTTGCCGCAGCAGTCGTTGCAGCAGCACCGGTTGATTCTGACAACGATGGCGTTTACGACGACAAAGATCAATGTCCAGCAACACCAGCAACTCACAAAGTTGACTCTGTTGGCTGTACTATCTATGAAAACGTGAAGAACAAAGAAGACGTAGGTTCAATCCAGTTTGCTAACGATTCTGCTGTAGTTAAAAATGTTTACTACAAAGACATCGAAAGATTAGCTAACTATTTGAACAAAAACCCAGCTTTCACTGTTGAAATCGCAGGTCACGCCTCAAATGTAGGTAAACCAGAATACAACATGGAATTGTCTGACAAACGTGCTGACGCCGTTGCCAAGATTCTTGTAGAGAAATATGGTATCAGCGGAAGCCGCGTAACTTCTAACGGTTACGGTGTTACTCAGCCATTGGTTGCTGGTGATTCAAAAGAAGCTCACGCTGCGAACCGTCGCATCGAAGCTATCGTGACTACCACAACAAAACAACCTGTTCTGAAGTAATAGTACTTACTGAAGTAAAAAAGTCGCTGCTTGCAGCGACTTTTTGTTTTTGTGGGGTATACACTAGGACAAGCGACGCCCTCTACTGCAGCCAAGATGATAGCCCGTAGCTCGAGCCATACCTTAATAGACATAAAATTGTCATTTTTGTAATTTTTTTACATTCAAGGTTGGAAAAGTTGGCAAAATCGCTTCTAATAGTCATCAGTGAATTCCGAGTTAAAACTGCTACCTGAGAAGGATGTTTTTCATGGCCAATACATTAGAGCAACTCAAGTTATATACCACTATCGTCGCTGACACAGGCGACATCGAAGCGATTAAACGCTACCAACCTGAAGATGCGACCACTAATCCATCACTCATCTTGAAAGCGGCTCAAATTCCTGAATATGAATCCCTTATAGATAACGCTATCGACTGGGCAAAATCACAAAGTACCGATCTCGTGCAGCAACTTGATGATGCCAGCGACAAACTAGCGGTCAATATCGGCGTAGAAATACTGAAACTCGTTCCTGGCCGTATTTCAACTGAAGTTGATGCCCGTTTATCATTCGATAAAGAAAAATCAATCGCTAAAGCCCATAAATTGGTTCGCCTATATAAAGAAGCGGGTGTAGATAAATCACGCATTCTGATCAAACTTGCTTCAACTTGGGAAGGCATTTGTGCCGCTAAAGAACTAGAGCAAGAAGGCATCAACTGCAACTTAACCCTACTATTTAGCTTTGCTCAAGCGCGTGCGTGTGCCGAAGCGGGTGCTTACCTCATTTCTCCTTTTGTAGGCCGCATACTTGATTGGTACAAAAAAGATACGGGTAAAGATTACAATGCCGTAAATGACCCTGGTGTCATTTCAGTGACTGAAATTTATAACTACTACAAACAACACGGTTTTGACACTGTTGTTATGGGTGCAAGTTTCCGTAATATCGGTGAAATTATTGAGCTAGCAGGTTGCGATCGTCTGACCATTGGCCCTTCTCTATTAGAAGAACTGGCTAATTCGCAAGTTGACATCACACCTAAACTGGTTGCAGCAACGACCACTGTCGCTGCAGAACCCCCATTGACTGAAGCACAATTCCGTTGGGACTTTAACCAAGATCCAATGGCGGTTGATAAGCTTGCCGAAGGCATTCGAAACTTTGCGATAGACCAAGGTAAGCTCGAAGTCATGCTCACGGCTAAGCTCGCGAACTAAGCACTCTGGAGACGGTGAAATGACACTCTTGACCCAAAGCTCAACATGGCAAGCTTTATCAGCACACAGTAAAAATGTTCCGCATATGCGGGAATTGTTTGCAACTGACGCGGCACGTTTCAATAAAATGTCGCTATCAGCCTGTGGTTTATTACTGGATTACTCTAAAAACAGAGCAACAGCGGAAACGCTGGATCTGTTATTTGCGTTGGCAAGCAATAGCCAACTTGAAGCAAAAATCAAAGCGATGTTTGCAGGTGAAATCATTAACACCACAGAGAAGCGCGCCGTACTGCACACAGCGCTTCGCAGTACTGCAGAACAGTCGATTATTGCCGAGGGTCAAGACATAGTTCCTGAAGTTCAACAAACTCTAGATAAGATGCAAGGGTTTGTGAGCTCAGTGACGTCAGGTCAATGGAAAGGTTACACAGGTAAAGCGATAACCGATATTGTAAGTATTGGTATTGGCGGCTCTTTCCTAGGCCCCAAAATCGTCTCTCAAGCGTTGCGCCCTTATTGGAACCCCGAATTAAATTGTCACTTTGTGGCAAACGTCGACGGGACTTCTATTAGTGAGAAGCTGAAGTTACTGGATCCTGAAACGACCTTGTTCATAATGTCATCCAAATCTTTCGGGACACAGGAAACCTTAACCAATACCCTCACCGCAAGAGACTGGTTCCTAGCGAAAGGCGGTTTGCAGTCTGATGTGGCAAAACACTTTGTCGCAGTCACTTCAAACGTGGCAAAAGCGACAGATTTTGGTATCGATGCAAACAATATTTTCCCTATGTGGGATTGGGTTGGTGGCCGTTACTCTCTCTGGTCAGCGATTGGCTTGCCGATTGCACTTTTGATCGGTATGGATAACTTCAGAGCTCTACTCACGGGTGCGCATCAGATGGATGAGCACTTCGCCACAGCACCACTGACTGAGAATATGCCGGTTATCATGGGATTACTCTCCCTATGGTACGGAAACTTCTTTAATGCTCAGTCCCATGTCGTATTAACCTACGATCATTACCTACGTGGTTTACCCGCTTATTTCCAGCAGCTAGATATGGAAAGTAACGGTAAATCAGTCACCTTAAATGGTACTGATGTTGACTACAGCACAGGTCCCGTCATTTGGGGGGGCGAAGGCACTAATGGCCAACATGCCTACCACCAGTTATTACATCAAGGTACCGCACTGATCCCTGCCGATTTCATTATGCCGCTGCAAAGCCATAATCCTATCGGTGAGCACCATGACCAATTAGCGTCAAACTGCTTCGGTCAAACCCAGGCCTTAATGCAAGGTCGTACTTTTGATGAAGCTTTAGCCGAACTTGCTAATAGCGCATTATCCGCCACAGAGAAGCAGCTGATCGCTCAACATAAAGTCATGCCTGGTAACAAGCCGAGCAATACTTTACTTATGGATAAGCTCACACCAAGTACCCTAGGCGCTTTAATTGCCTTGTATGAACATAGAACCTTCGTTCAAGGTGCTATTTGGGATATCAACTCCTTCGATCAATGGGGTGTAGAACTCGGTAAGAATCTCGGTAACGATGTGTTAGCACGCATTGGCGCAGAGCAAGATTCCGATGCTTTAGATGCCTCAAGCAACGCATTGATTAACCTTTATCGACAAGGCAAAATCTAATCGAACAAAAAGCCAGCAATTGCTGGCTTTTTAATTCTACCCCGTTCTTTTTATTAAATTTTTCTGCTTAACTCCTCTCTACTTCTGCATATAACATCAATGACATATCACTCAAAGTTCATTTCAACTTAACACAAATGAAACATAATTCTTGCACCCTGTTTTAAAAATATGTTATTTAATCGCTGACAAAACATACAACAACAGGAGGTTGCCATGGATCGTTTAGATTATGGTTGTGCGCTAGATGAAGTCGTTGAAAGACCCGATCGTTCGCGAGGCTCCAATAAAAAGCGTAAATGGCGTGAGATCGAAGCGTTAAAAGATAAGCATCGTTTGCTCAAAGAACTCCAAGAAATCGATAATAACTTTAACTACGACATTGATGCTATCCAGTTGTAATTACATGTTTATATGAGCTAGTTATCATTTCAAACATGAATAGAAAAGCGCCCTTCGGCGCTTTTTTTATTTACAACTATTGGAGCAAACAGAATATAAGCGGGGTATGATCTTACGAGCAGGAATTTTAAAAAATAAATCAATAACAGTAGCTTACGATGGCACCGAACATCATCGACTCCGATAATACTTTACAAATCCCAACCAACTTTGGCTCACGAGACATCGCAGTCGGAATCAAAAATCTACTCCTCAACCGTATAAAAACACCAGCTTAAGCCCACCAACATGGACCTAATAAACTAAAGAGTATTAGTCAGATGCTGTGAGATAAACCCGTAAATCTTCGAATTCTTTCTGCTCTCGATCCAGAAACAAAGGATCATCGATCAGCGATTTCTGACACTCTAACTCAATAACTTGCCAATCTTGCTCAGTTAAACTTTTGGCTAACAAAGGAAATATTTCCCGTTCCTCCATCTGCATATGTCGCTCTTGCAATGCGACATACTCTGCAAAATCAACAATCAGTTTCTCGCGGGCAACCACAATATCACTGAGGATCAAGTTTAAAGTCGCCATCAAGGTGGCCGAGGATTGGATCACCGACTCATGTTCGGCACTCAATTTATCGATAGTATCGTTCGTTTTATGGGCTAGGTAGTAGGCATAAATAATGTCTTCAATGGGATGATGGCAACGTTCAGCATATCCTTGCATATATTCAACAATATCGCGCACGACGCTGAAGTTGATTGACTCACCTTCGGATAGTTTCATTTGCTTGTTTTTTAAAACATTTAGCAATACAGCTATATGTTTATGATCATGCATGAGTCTTTTAAGCATAATGCCTCCTGAATATGGGTCTGACTATTGATACTAGCCAAGTCGTGAACTAACACCAATATAACAGGTTAAAACCTGTTCACTTTATGACGTTGATCAAGTAAATCACATACCAAACAGTAAACAGACCACAAACATTAGCACGTCTCGGCATATTTCAGGGAAATTTAGCTGTTTATCTCACCACTTTGCGATTTCTAATCACTTTTTTATTACTAAATACCACAATCACATAGTCATTTGGCAAGCTGATGTAATTGCTGTTGTAGCTTTTTAAACTCAAGTCTTAATACTTGCTGCGATTCGATTTGCTGCGCTTCATCGACATCCTTAACTGCAAGATACGGGTAATCTTTGAGCAGTTTTTGTTCAAGCACGAATGCTTGCTCAGTCTCCTTCGCTTCGATGAGGACTTGTAACCGATGTAAATACTCAGTCAATGACACTTGATTGATTTCAGCAGACTCAGATAATTTTGGTGCATTCATAGACCTTGCAGCGATAGCGGGGCTAATTGTATCCTGCTGCTCAGTTGCTCCCAATGCGGCTTTAGCTTGCTGCATTTCCGTCTGTCTTTTATGTTCAGCCACGGCTTCTGTTTGCATTTTTAAAGATTGCATCGCTTCAGTATCAGCCATTCTTGCCATCGTTTGTGGCGCGGGGGCACTCATCACCATAGGACTTGGAACAAGTGTATCTTCGACTTGAGGTCGATTCAGCACCAGCAGACCAACAACAAGCACTAACGATGCCGCGCTCGATAACGCCCAAGGATGGCGTCGCCAGACAGAACTTGGCGCTTCAACGGCGGTTATTTTGCTTTGATGCATTTCAGCTAAGTGAGTTTGCGCCAGCTGTAAGATATCTTGATCGAGTTGCTGCGGTGGAACCTCTAAGGCCTGTTGGCGATACCAAGCCAGCACTTCCTGTTGTAATGCGCGCTCATCAGCACTTGAAGAATTACTCATGACCCGCCTCCTGCCATTTCGCGCTGACACAATCTTTTAGGCTTTGGTAAGCATAACGAATACGGCTTTTAGTCGCTTCTAAGGTCACGCCCGCAATGTCGCTAATGATGGCAGCCGTAAAACCCATTTCAATATTCAGGATAAATGCCTCTTTCTGAACTTGGGGTAACAGTGCGATACAGGTCTTTAGCAATAAGCTCTTTTGCGCTTCTTGCCACTGCACATCGGGCTTATCTTGCTCACCCGCCACAAAAGTATCGAGTCCTGCATCATCTTCATCAGTAGCGACTAAATCCACGGGCTTAACCGCCCGTACATGATCAATCAATAAGTTATGAGCGATACGATATAGCCAAGTAGTAAACTTAGCACTGGTTTCATAGTTAGCCGCAGCGCGGATCACCCGCCCCCAGGTTTCTTGATACAAATCTTCAGCTAACTGCTTATCACCTAACTGGCGTACAAAGTAGCGATAGAGTGCACCTTTGTGCTTCAGGTATAACTGTTCAAATGCTTTTGAATCGCCCTTGGCATAGCACAACATCAATTGCTCATCTGAGTGCTCATGGTTTGATAATTGCGCTATTGCTAATGCCACGGGAAATTCCTCGTCATTGGGGTTAGCCCCACGAATTTACTTTTACTATTGTAATCTCTCATTGCGCGTATTGCTCTTGTCTCTCACAGGCTCGCCATGAAGCTTATCTTGGGGAGGAAAAGGTTTATCCGTACCATCGAATACCTTCTTAATCGGCACATGATTAGATTGCTCTATGGCCGCGGCGGTTTCCATTAATTGCACAAACTCATGGCGATATCCAAAGGGATCGTCCCCTAATGCCGAACGTGCTAACTGGCTTAACTTAGTATAATCAAATTGATGTAGATAATGGCTGCCATTCAGTAATTGCCCTAATCCTGCAACCGCTGCTGCAAATCTAAAATCATCACTCGCTTGTTCTAACAGATTAACATTTTGGTCTAACCTGATGGGATAACTCAGTAACTGACTCTGTGTTTGTTCTGGCAACTTGTATCTCAGTTTAAGGAAAGCGATTTCTTCACGGCTGTATTTTTCTTGCCCCGTTTGAGCATCAACGCCATATCTGAGTTTATCATTCGCCATCTGCCCTGCTTCAACATATCTTAATTCATATAAGGCAGTCACTGTATGACCCGCGCCAATTTCGCCCGCATCCACCTTATCGTTGTTGAAATCCTCCCGTGCTAAAGCACGATTCTCATAACCGATTAGACGATACTCAGACACTAAGGCCGGATTAAACTCCACTTGCACTTTGACGTCTTTAGCAATAGTGAACAAGCTTGAACTTAACTCGTCCACCAGCACTTTTCGCGCTTCATTCAGGGTATCGATATAGGCATAGTTACCATTGCCCTTATCCGCTAATTGCTCCATGAGTTGATCGTTGTAATTCCCCAAACCGAACCCTAAGGTTGTCAGGCCAATACCATGATCTTTTTCCTTCTCAATCAAGGCAATCAAATCATCAAAATCTGTCATACCAACGTTGAAATCACCATCAGTCGCGAGGATGACTCGATTAATACCATGGGGGATAAAATGCTTTTTCGCCAATTGATAGGCTTGTGTGATTCCTTGCCCACCATTGGTTGAACCACCTGCGCTCAATTGCTCTAACGCATAGGTTAAAGTTTGAGTGTCATTACCCGACGCGCCATCGAGCACCACACCAGCAGCCCCAGCATAAACCACAATAGAAACTTTATCCTGAGCGCTTAATTGCACCGTCAACAACTTGAGTGCAGTTTGCAGTAAAGGCAATTTATCGGCAGATGCCATAGAACCTGACACATCGAGCAAAAAGACTAAGTTACTCGCGCCTAATTGAGATTTAGGTAAGTCATACCCTTTAAGACCAATCCGTAACAGCACCATGTCATCGTTATAAGGGGATGGCGCAAGCTCTGTCGTAACGCTAAACGGCGCGGTATTTTTAGCAGGTAAGGGATAATCGTAGGCAAAATAATTGAGCATTTCCTCAACTCTGACAGTGCCTTTCTCGGGCAAGCGCCCTTCCCTCAGCATCCGCCTTAAGGTGGCATAACTGCCAGTATCGACATCGATGGAAAAAGTCGATACTGGGATTTCTCCGGCCACCATGATGCCATTTTGCACCAGCGGCTCGAATTTATTTTGTGCTAACGGAATCGCGGCATAGTCTGACGGCGTTGGGGCTATGTTCATTCCCATCACTGCACCATGGGTAGACATTTGCATCGGCGCCGCGACTCTGGCCATCTCAATCTGAGTAGCATCACGCATTTCAGCACGGCGCTGTGACACTTCTTTATGACTCTGTTCGGCTTGCAGCTCCGCTTGTCGTTGTTGAGCCTCAGAGCCTTTACCGCCACAGGCCGTTAAACTCAGCATGACTAAGAATAAAGCTGTGCTATTGCTCGCAGATATGCTGGCGTTTCCCCAAGGTAATAAGGAATGTGCAATGGTTTTCTGGGAGTATATTGTTTTCATGTGGAATGCCTTTGATGTTGACCTAAAGCTGTAAACGGCCCGCATTAGCAAAAGGGTTAAAACATCTCGATATTTTGCAAAACATACTTAAATGAGAATTAAACCGTCTCAAGCACACTATTTATACAAAACAAAGTATTTTCAATCGCTTTTGCTGGCAAGATCACACTGCACCTTCAATCTGGCCACTAAAATAGAAGCTTGTTGCTAGCCTAGCTATGGGACCCTCTTGTGTCACACTCAGCTCATTTATTTTCCCTAAGGATCGCCCACGCACTCACAGAAGCTTGCGTGAAAGATAAGTATTCGTTTAAACGTTTTGGGCAAGATCTTCTTGCCGGTCTTACTGTGGGTATTATTGCAATTCCATTAGCGATGGCATTAGCCATTGCCAGTGGTGTTGCGCCTCAATACGGCTTGTATACCGCCATTGTCGGTGGCTTTATTATCGCCATGTCTGGCGGCTCACGTTACAGCGTGTCCGGCCCGACAGCGGCATTTGTGGTATTGCTCTACCCCATAGCCCAACAGTTTGGTTTAGCAGGATTATTAATCGCGACTGTGATGTCAGGAATGATACTCGTCGGCATGGCGACGCTGCGCCTTGGCCGGTTGATTCTGTATATTCCAGAATCCGTCACCTTAGGTTTTACCGCAGGGATTGGCGTAGTCATTGCCACCTTGCAGTTAAAGGACTTTTTCGGGCTCGAAATTGCCCATATGCCGGAGCAATATCTAGCCAAGCTAATGGCATTAGCCCAAGCGCTACCTTCGGTCCATTTGCCTAGCTTACTGGTTGCAAGCGCCACCCTAGCGACTATGCTGCTTTGGCCGAAACTCAAAACACCTGTGCCAGCGCACCTTCCGGCAATCATACTCGGCACTATCCTCGCCTTGGTGCTCAATGCCATGGGCGCAGACATAGAAACCATAGGCACCCGTTTCCACTACCAACTGAGTGATGGCACCACAGGCATGGGGATCCCTGCGGTATTGCCAAGTTTCGAGTGGCCTTGGCTGCAGGCAGGCGCAAATGGTCAAGCTTTTCAGTTCAATTTAGCGACCTTTCAAGCCTTGTTACCTGCCGCCTTTGCCATTGCCATGTTAGGGGCGATTGAATCGCTACTGTGTGCTGTGGTGCTCGATGGCATGACAGGCAAGCGCCACAGTGCCAACAGTGAGTTACTGGGCCAAGGCATAGGTAATATCATCACGCCATTTTTTGGTGGGATTCCAGCGACAGCGGCAATCGCCCGTAGCGCGGCGAACGTCAAAGCGGGCGCTCAGAGTCCGATTGCGGCCATGATCCACGCCATAGTAGTCTTAATTGGTTTAGTCGCCTTAGCGGGCGTATTAGCTTATTTGCCCATGTCAGCCATGGCAGCCCTGCTACTTGTTGTGGCTTGGAACATGAGTGAAGCCCACAAAGCGCTGCATTTAATTAAAACTGCGCCCACCAGCGATATCATGGTTTTTGTCAGTTGCTTTTCATTAACGGTTATTTTCGACATGGTGATCGCCATCAGTGTGGGAATTATCCTTGCTGCCTTGCTGTTTATGAAAGAAATTGCCGAGATGACAAAGCTTTACGATATCAGCACCAACAAGCGTTATGTGGATCAAGAGCTACCTGCCGATTGGGCTGTCCTTAAAATTAACGGGCCGCTATTTTTCGCTGCTGCTGACCGCATTTTCTCCGAAATCGCGAGTCTCACTGAAGATAAACAAGTGATAGTGCTTTATCTCGATGGAGTATCTATTCTGGATGCGGGAGGATTAGCCGCACTGACGAAGCTGATTGAAAAATGCAAAGCGAATAAGACTAAGCTCATTATCGCCGATCTGCAGTTCCAGCCCATCCGAACACTGGCGAGAGCGAAGATCCAGCCAATTGAAGGTGTATTGAAGTTTTACTCGACCCTACGTGAGGCAATGACAGAAGCGCCAGTTATCACTCAGCAAACTGAAATCACTGCGGATAAGCAGACACAGTAAACCAGTAGCACGATCTCAGGGCTTAATGTTGCTGACTTATCTCAAAGGCCAACCTCAGGGTTGGTCTTTTTTATTGCTCCATCACCTCACCTATTCATCGCCGCGAAAGACGTTTTTTCACACGCAAAAACGGGCAGAAATCGCTAGGATCATGGTATTATTCAGCGCCATGATGCTAGCTACCGATGACGGCTAGACAAGCATCAACTGTACCTAGACCTGAAACAAGGTCAAAATATAATTAAAATTAGTGAGTTAAGGAGTTATCATGCAAGCCCTTGTTGCTGTTGTTATGGGTTCTAAAAGTGATTGGCCCACAATGGAAGCCGCCGCTGAGATAATGGATAAACTGCAAGTGCCTTATCATGTTGAAGTGGTTTCCGCCCATAGAACGCCAGATAAACTCATGGAGTTTGCAGCCTCTGCCGCCGAACGTGGTTTTAAAATCATCATTGGTGGCGCCGGTGGTGCAGCGCACTTACCCGGTATGATTGCCTCTAAAACTCGCTTACCCGTATTAGGTGTACCAGTCCAAAGTAAAGCCCTGTCAGGTATGGATAGCTTATTGTCTATCGTTCAAATGCCAAAAGGCATCGCCGTCGGCACCTTAGCCATAGGCACAGCGGGCGCATTCAATGCAGGATTATTGGCCTGCCAAATCCTTGCGAATAACGATGCAGAATTAGCGGCTCGTGTTGACGCTTTCAGAGAAGAACAGACCCGTGCGGTACTGGACAATCCAGACCCGAGGGAAGTCTAATGACCCAGACAAACACTAAACCTAAGGTTTGGGTATTAGGTAATGGTCAGCTGGGCGCCATGTTGACCCACGCTGGTGAGCCATTAGCGATTGAAGTTAACGCCGTCGATATCATGACACCTACGGATGACATTCTGCCACTCGCGCCCCACGACATTATTACCGCCGAGCGCGAACAGTGGCCAGAGTCCGCCCTGAGTTTACAACTCAGCTCACACCCCCATTTTGTTAATGGTCCGGTATTTAGCCGTTTAGCCGACCGTTTTAGCCAAAAGAGTCTACTCGACCAGCTCAGCGTTCCCACAGCGCCTTGGACCTTAGTCGACGATAACACCCAAGTCGATACCCTGTATCAGCACTATGGTCCTAGAGTCTTGATGAAACGCCGTACTGGGGGTTATGACGGTAAAGGTCAACATTGGCTAAAAGAAGCCGAAGCGGGTGATATTCCAAACGATTGGCGTAACCTTGCGATTGCTGAGCAAGCGATTAATTTTGATGAAGAAGTATCATTGGTTGGCGTGCGTACTCGCGAAGGCGAATGCGTGTTTTATCCGCTGACGCTGAACTTACATCAGGACGGCATTTTAATGGCGTCGATTTCGCCACTGGCACGCTTAAGCCCTTTGCAAGCCCAAGCCGAAACTATGCTCAGCGCTATTATGCACGAACTTGAATACGTTGGCGTAATGGCGATGGAATGCTTCCGTGTTGGCGATGAGCTACTGGTGAATGAGCTGGCGCCGCGAGTGCACAACTCTGCCCATTGGACTCAAGCCGGAACCCATATGGATCAATTCCAGCTGCATCTTAGAGCACTTTGCGGAATTGCGATCCCACAGCCACAAGTGAATTTTCAGTGTGTTATGGTCAACCTTATCGGTATCGATAATGACCCTCGCTGGTTAAGTTTGCCCAATGCTGAGTTGTACTGGTACAACAAAGAAGTGCGCCCGGGTCGTAAAGTCGGACATTTAAACCTATCAGTGCCAAATCAAACTGTGCTCAACCAGAGCATAGCCGCACTGCAAACTTGGATGCCAATCCAATACCAAGCACCATTAGCTTGGATATTGGCCGAATACGCAGAAAATTCGCGTTAATTCAGTATTTAGTACCAAAATCACTGATATGAAATTGTTCACAGTTTCATATCAGTTTATATTTCAATTTTCGTTATATACTTAACTGAACTCAGTGTGAATACGTTAGTGATGTATAGCATTCAATGATTACTAGCAATGACACAGATAAAGGAATAGTCGAGTGAAATTAAGGGATAATTTCAAACGTAAGACCATAGATCGCTTAGATTATCGCTATCATCTGCTACTGCTTATAGTGCCGATATGTCTATTCATCCTGCTGTTTATCTTTAATGCACCCACAGAAAATTGGACTATCCTGCCCTTACTGTTTGTTTGCATCATTTATATTTTTGCCTACAGCCTAATTTACTACTTGCATCAGGGCCGTTTAACTCGACTATGGCAGCATTTAGAGCAAGTCGTCACCATCAACGATGCCATCTATGAACTCGCCCATCTCTCGAGCCATTATAAAAATGAGCATGCCTTTCTGGACGCCTTACTCAATAAAGCCGTGTACGTGATTAATGGTGCCGAAATGGGCAGCATCATTAAAATCAACGAGGTGAATAATAAACTGTATTTTGAATCTGTCGTGGGGCTCGATTTAGCAAAACTCAGACAACTGGATTTTACCTTAGAGCAAACTTTTGAATATCGACTCACTGAAGGGAGATGCGACCAAGTAGTGGTCATCAATGATATGAAGAATATCAATGCGGCTAGCACTTTAACGGAAGATGATCAAAAAGTGTTACTCTCAGTGTCGAAGCAGCCGATACGCTCAACCCTGTCTAGCCCTATTCGTATTGATGGCAAACTGTATGCTATGCTCAATCTCGATAGCAGTAGCATTGGCGCCTTTAGCGATTACGACCGCAATCTTGTCTCTATCCTAACTCACGAAGCTAGCAATGCCATTGCGCTCTATCAGAAGTCACTGCAGATCACTAAACTCGCCAATTTTGATCCATTAACAGGACTTTATAATCGAAAGAATTTTGAAGATGAACTGCACCATTGGCAGCACAAACCTCACTTAGGCAGTTTTTTAATTATTATCGATATGGACAATCTCAAGTCCATTAATGATGCCTATGGGCACCAGATGGGTGATGTTGCCATCAAGCGAACAGCCACCGCCATGCTCGCCTATTGGCAAAATAAAGGCATTATTTCCCGTTTTGGTGGCGATGAGTTTGTCGCTTTATGCCATGGGCCGTTAGCTCAAATTGAACAGGACTTAGATGATATGCGCAAAACCTTGAATCAAGGTTCAGAGCTTAGCCTAGGTTTTAGTTTTGGTATTGCCCCCTTCGAAGCCGATTGGTATCAATCCTTTAAGACTGCAGATCATGCTATGTATGAACAAAAGCGTGCGAAGAAAAAAGCCATTCAGGCATTAGAAACCTTCGCAGTGAAAGCGCAATAAATCAATTGAAGTCAGTTGCTGCAGCCGATGTCAAAAGGCTAATATCAACAATCAGTAAGCGTCGGAGTTGAATATCTGAGTTTAAGATTTGAGTTTACTATCTCGATTAGCTATCTCAATTAGCTATCTCGATTAAATATCTAAATTGAACACCGACAGTCAGCCATTCTCACTTAAGTGGCTGACAATGATATAAAAACGTAATCCTAACCAAAAAATAAACGCCACAGCCAAGATGAATCTAAATCTTCTTGGCAGGTTTTATATTGAGCCGCGTAGCGTTTCGACCTCGCATCCACCTTATTCGCCACTTTCACTAACCACGCCTTAGATTTATAACTGCCACGGCGATAACCGCCCCAGCCTTCGTGATAATTAAGATACTGCGCCCGCGCATCCCATTTAGATACGCCATTTATTTTATGGGTTTTGCTGATAAACCAGCCCATAAAATCCAAGGCATCATCGAAATCACTGCGGCTCGACCAACTGTTTCCCGTCTCACGCACATAATCATCCCACGTCATGGTCTTAGCCTGCGCATACCCATAGGCATCACTAGCACGGCCAATAGGGATAAAACCTAAAAAGTATTCCATCGGTGGCGCGGCATTGTGCTTGAATGAGCTCTCTTGATACATCATAGCTAACGGCACATGCACTGGCACCCCCCATTTATCACGGACATCTTTAGCGGCATCGTACCAATCTCGGTGTTCTTGAAATATCTCACACAAATTTTCGGGAGACTTAGGCGGAGATGTCGCGCAACCTGACAAGATGCCGAGACTTGCGCAGAGTAAGATAGCGGAGGACTTATTCATTAATATCATGTTCTTTGGAGAGTTAGCTCGCGCCATGATGTCATAGACTCAGGCTGAGGCAAGCATAAAAAGCCTTTTTGCGCTTAGAAGATCTCAGCGCTAGAGGCTAAATCAATATGACTTAAATCAAATGCAGCTGGCTTACCACTTGAGCTTAACACTTTGGCTATTTCGTTTCGGGACTCAGCTCAAACTGACACTCATGATCTTCTTGCTGCCACACGCCGGGTTCCCAATACGCAGTGTCTTTACCCATATAGCGCTTATCAGTGTGAAATAACGCACCGATATGATAACGCTGATGACTTTCGACATTGAGCTTGAATACTTTGGGTGTCCGTGCGGCAAGCGTGACTGACAAACTTGGATCATCGATCAGCTCCGCAACGGTAAATTCATATTCGCCAGGCGCTAACTGATAATTAGGCTTAGAAACGACTGCCTGCCCGTTTAAATGGGTCACCACAACTCGATACCAGTGAGTACTGGCATCGGGCTGCAAATAACCCGACACAGTACCACAGCCCAGTGGATCTTCAGGTGACGCGGCGCAGCCAGATAACAAGGCACTGAACACAATCAAAGCTGCGCGGGCACGTAGGCCAGTGAAAGAGAATAACCCCTCTTTCACGGCTTCACTCCAAAGTAATCTTCCAGATAATCATCGAATGAAACTGCACTCTGCGCCGCCTCTAGTTCAGCTTGCTTGTTAAGCGAACTGGATGCTTCAGCTTGATACTGCGCTATGGTCTCGCTCGACAAGGGATAATCGATAAAGTATTGGTAGTATTGCTGCGCTAACGTCATTACCCACTGACCATGATCTTGGCCCTTGTTGATCACGTTTTGAAGTACTTGTCCCGACAGGGTTAAATTCGGATCTTCAGCCGCTTTGCGCCAATGGGCCAAAGCCACTTGATAATCCGTCCCCTCACCATCAAGCAATACTGCCAAAGGTTGCAAGGCATCAAACAACTCTTCTAACCAAGATTTAAGCGAACGTGAACCGTCTGCGGTTAATAACTCAAGCCCAGGTTTACGGCCTTCAAGCACCACAGCTTTAAGATTTGCGCTTAATCTCGCCTCTTCGCTCGCCTCAGACTTAGGCGACTGCGTTAATAAACAATAGAGTAGGAATAAATCAAGGAAACGCACTTGTGTCGCCTCAATGCCAACTGGGCTAAATGGATTAACATCCAGCGCTCTCACTTCAATGTATTCCACCCCAGCACGGGCCAGAGCTTCAGACGGTTTCTCGCCACTACGCGTGACCCGTTTAGCACGGATTGGCGAGTAGAACTCGTTTTCAATCTGCAATACATTGGCATTAAGTTGACGATACTCACCATCGACTTTAACGCCGATATTAGCAAAGTTTGCTGAAGGCATTTTAGTGGCAGCATTCACGCCAGCCAGATACTCAGGCAAAGAGTTATAGCTGATATTTAGATCTTCTTGCTCTTTGTTGGTGTAGCCTAAATCACTCATACGCAACGAAGTGGCATAGGGCAGATACAGAGTTCCGTGGCCCGTTTTTTCAAACTTGAGGTCGGTTTTTTGATCTTTAATAAAGGAGCTACATAACGCTGGCGAGGCACCAAATAAATAAGGTAGTACCCACACTAAACGGCGATAGTTACGGATCAAGCCGAAATAGGATTCTGAAATAAAATCATCGTAAGTTAACTCTTTATCACTTAACTCATACAGACTTTGCCATAATTCTTGCGATACCGAAAAGTTAAAGTGCACCCCAGAGATGATCTGCATCAGGGCGCCATAACGATAGGTTAACCCCTTACGATACAAGGTTTTCATCATGCCAGTATTCGATGAGCCATAGCGGGCAACGGGGATCTGTTGCTCATCTTTCACATAGCAAGGCATGCTCACGGGCCACAAACGCTGACCATTTAAGTGGCGCACGCTGAAAGCATGAGTCTCCGTTAACCCAGTGAGAAGTTGCTCAACATTGTGATTTACTGGCGTAATAAACTCGAGCAAGGCTTCACTGTAATCCGTCGTAATACGCGAATGCATTAACGCCGAGCCTAAGGCTTCGGGATGCGAGTCTGTAGCGAGATAACCAAACTCATCAATCCGCAACGCCTCACGTTCTATGCCACGTAACATACCCAAGAGTGCGGTGCGCCCATTGGCGTCCGAGAGATGTTGTACTAATTCATTGAATGACTTCAATTTGCGCTTCTCTAATTGGTGATTCGCTATCGCGACAAGGTTAACAGTCAGACCTTTATTTTGAGGCTTATCTTGCAAAATATGCCTCAAAATAAATCTAAACCTGTCTGTGGGGCAAGCCAAATTCACACCTTGTATGATTAAAAGCAGACGGTGACAGCTAATGCTGTCACCGTCTTTCGATGTAAATCCGGTAAATATAGGGCAAATAGTCGTTAACTAATGCACCCATCTATCTACCTATATAAGGGCGAAATACTAATTTACAATACTAAAGTTTCAATTGGATAGCCCAATACCGCTAAATCCGCTTCAATTGTCGCTTTATCTCCCACCACCAGAATCACCATTTTATTGATATCTAGCTCGGAAGCCGCGAGGGCATTGAGTTCATCTTTTGTTACAGTATTAATGATCTTGTCCTGTTGAGTCGTAAAATCTTGACTCAATTGGTAACGTTGGATCATCCGCATAAAGCCCGCTTTTTGATACGGTGTTTCATAATCAAGAGCTTGCCCTTGAGAGACTGAATTACGCATAAAGGCAAGTTCAGCATCTGTCATGCCCTGCTGCTGATAAGCACTGATTTCTTTTACAAACTCAATGAGTGCTTTCGCCGTCACGTCACTGCGAACGTTACTTGATGCGACAAAATCGCCCACTTCAGCACCGCCAGTAAAACGGGTGCGAGCACCATAGGTATAACCTTTATCCTCACGTAAATTTAGGTTGATACGGCTATTGAATGCGCCGCCTAACGGATAATTCATCAGATAAGATTTAAAATAATCGCCTGTGGCATCGTAGGGTAATGCGCGCTTGGCAATATTGATTACCGATTGCGCCGCACCAGGTTTATCAATCACATAAATTGTGCCGCCTTTTAATGCAGGGAGTGGCTTAAGTGGCGGTACCACAGCTGCTTCTCCTTTCCACTGGTTTAATCCCGCTAATTTAGGCAGCAATGCAGATTCAGATAAATTAGCAACAGTGACAATTTTAGCGTTGCCGCCTTGATACTGCTGGGCATAAAACGCTTTTACATCGGCTAACGTAAGCGCCGCGACAGAATCGAGCGTACCAAGATCATTCACACCTAACGCATTGTCTTTACCGTATAACAAAGACGACAACGCCGTATCAGCCAGATAGCTAGGATCGGACTGCATATGCTGGATCTGTTGTAATTGCTGTTGTTTCACTCGCGCAAAGTCAGCTTCGCTGAACGCTGGCTGAAACAGCTTTTCTTCCATAATCGCCAGCGTCTCATCAAAATGTGCTGTCAGAGCCGAGACTTTGATCGAACTTTGATATTCAGACGCACTAAAGTCGACACTACTACCTAGCATTTCTAAGGCTTGTGATAGTGCTTCACTGCTGCGCTTCTGGCTCGATTCATTAAGCATTTCCGCAGTCAGCGTTGCTAAGCCTGCTTTTTCGACGGGTATGAGTCTGTGGCCACCATTGAGATAAACAATTAACTCAACTGTTGGCGTTTCAGTACTTTGAGTGCCCATGACTTCGATGCCATTGGCTAAGGTTTTTGTCCAAATTTTAGGTACTTTGAGCATAGGTGCAACGCCAGATGCAGGCATCTTAGTCCGATCAAAACTTGAAACAAGTTCAGGCTTGGGCAAATCCCCCTCTACCGCAGAGTGTGCAATCGGCAACGTTGCTGGCGTGAAGTTATCCGCATGAGCAATAAGTGACGTCATTCCCTGCGGCACCACACTCATAACCACCATAGGTTTATCTTTAATGTATTGCTTAAACACGCGCATCACATCGTCTTTGGTCACATTGGCATAACGATTCAGATCTGAGGCAATCATGTTCGGATTACCCGACAGCGTTTGGTTCATCGCTAAGGTCGACACTTTGCCAGAAACACTCTGCAGGCTATAAATAGTATCAGCCTCAAACTGCACTTTGACTTTTTGCAAATCGTCATCGGTAACGCCACGTTGCTCAAACTCCTTAATCGAGTCGAGAATACGTTGCTCCAGATCCGCCAGTTTGCCGCCCTTTTCAGGATTGGCTAAAGCATAAATCGACATCTGACACGCAAGCTCTTGACAAGGATGACTCACATTAGCCTGCACGGCATAACCGTCCTTAACCAAGTTTTTATATAATAAGGATGTTTTACCACCACCTAAAATATTGGCTAACAGATCGAGCGCGGCCTCATCTGAATGTCTAGCGTATACGGTTGGAAAACCAATACGGATCAAAGGTAAGTGCACTTGATCTTCCATGGAGAGGTAACGCGTCTTGTCTAAGTTAACCAGCGCCTTTTGCTCTAACGAGACTTCAGGACCGCGGGGGATTTCACCAAAATATTTATTGACCCAGGCTAAGGTTTGCATTTCATCGAAATCGCCACCTATGGTCAAGGTCGCATTGTTAGGGCCATACCAACGTTGGAAAAAGTGTTTAACATCATCAACCGTGGCGCGATTAAGATCGTCCGGCCAACCAATTACAGGCCAAGAATAAGGATGACCGACAGGATACATAGCTTGGCTAAAACGCTCACTCATGCGGCCATAGGGCTGATTATCGATACGTTGTGCGCGCTCGTTTTTGACGGTTTCGCGCTGCACTTCGAATTTTTCACTAGTGAGTGCCGGCAACAAAAAGCCCATACGGTCCGACTCGAGCCACAACATTTTTTCTAATTGATTGTTGGGTACTGTCTCAAAGTAATTGGTTCTGTCGGTATTGGTCGTGCCATTTAGGGTACCACCGGCTTCGGTAACCACTTCAAAATGCTGTTCATCGGCAACATGCTGCGAGCCTTGGAACATCATGTGTTCAAATAAATGCGCAAATCCCGAACGCCCAGCTAATTCACGGGCAGAGCCCACATGATAAGTGACGTCGACATGCACTAAGGGATCGGAATCATCTTGATGTAAAATAACCGTTAACCCATTGGCTAATTGGTACTTTTTGTAGGGGATCCCTACTTGCGAATCGGCCAATTGCACATTTTCGATAAGTTTAACGCCTGTGGGCAAGTTCACCGTAGTCGTTTCAGATGCACAACCCGCAAGTGCGGCAGAAATTGCGACCGCTAATATCCATTTCTTCAAAACATTCCCCTCATACATCAATGGGCCAAAAATACAGCTTCATCATAGTGCTGCGTAGCGTCATAGTGCGCTTAAATGATTAAGCATTGGGATTTATGACTCGCAAAATTAACACTAAGTTCCTATCTATACAGTAAATTCAGTCTAAACGGAAAAACACTCCACACCCTTGACCATTAAATGCATCCTAGCGCCATCATGCCATCCATTGCAGCACGGCAGCGGCAACAATTAAGTAACGAATTGTTTTACCAATTAAAATAATCACCAAAGAGGGAATTAGTGGTAGCCTCAACCAACCCGCCAATAAACAGAGAATATCGCCGACAACTGGTGCCCATGAGAGTAACAACGCCCACACGCCGTAGCGTTCAATCAAGGCGAGCCCCTTTGCGTGTTTACCTGTCGCTAACGCTTCTGGTGATTTTGCGAGGCGACCTAAGCGGCCTAAGTAGAAACTGGTCATCGCGCCCAAGGTGTTACCAATACTGGCCACCACGACTAGCGCAACCCAAGCCTCTGGGGTATTGTTTAATAGCGCCATGAGTAAGACTTCAGATCCCCCCGGTAACAAAGTGGCCGCTAAAAAAGCGCCGGAGAACATAATACCTAACTCAGTCATAATGGCTTACTCAATGATAAATCTCTCTTTTTGTATTCAATGCGATGAGGTTTGCCATGGGTTAATTGAATGTTTCACTTAATCTTTTTACAACAAACTCACTTATCACAATAAGTTATAAGAAAAACGGTTTGTTATAACCCTAGCTCTGTCGATACAATGGTTAACTATGGCAGGCAATAACCATGCGCATGACTGAGAGCGCGTTAACATCACGCTCAACTCGTTAAATACGAATCCTATCATCGCAGGCCTATTGGCTCACTCTTAATTTATTTTTCTGGAATATGCATGATCCTTCAAACCATTAGCCGCATTCCGTTTTGGCAAAAAGTCTTAGCAAGCTTTATCTTAGGTGCGCTCGTTGGCGTTATTTTAGGTGAAAGCGCCACAGTGCTAAAACCATTAGGTGATCTGTTCATTGGGGCCATTAAGATGTTGGTCGCGCCTTTGGTATTTTGTGCCATTGTCGTGAGTATCACATCGCTCAACTCGCAAACCAGTCTGAAACGCCTGAGCTTGAAAACTTTGGGTATGTTCATGCTGACAGGCACAATCGCCTCTCTGATCGGCTTAGCTGTGGGCTCAATGATCGACATGGGTGGCACCATGCAACTCACAACGACTGAAGTGCGCGAGCGTAATATTCCCGGTTTCGCACAAGTGTTGCTCGACATGATCCCTGTAAATCCTTTTGCTTCACTCGCTGAAGGCAAGGTACTGCAAATTATCGTGTTTGCAGCTTTGGTAGGTATCGCTATCAATAAAGTCGGCGAGAAAGCAGAGCCATTAAAACGCACCATTGAATCAGGTGCTGAAGTCATGTTCCAACTGACTCGCATGGTCTTAAAACTCACTCCTATCGGTGTGTTTGGTTTAATGGCATGGGTTGTGGGTGAATATGGTTTATCGACTCTACTGCCTTTAGGTAAGTTTATCGGGGCTATCTACATTGCCGCTTTTATCCACATCATCTTTGTTTACGGTGGCTTAGTGAAATTTGTCGGTGGTTTAAGCCCACTGCAATTTTTCCGCAAAGCTATGCCAGCGCAGTTAGTCGCCTTTAGTACTTCCTCAAGTTTCGGTACTTTACCTGCGAGCACCCGCGCAGTCGAAACCATGGGTGTATCAAAACGTTATAGTGCCTTTGTGATGCCATTAGGTGCGACCATGAACATGGACGGCTGTGGGGGTATTTACCCTGCGATAGCCGCTATCTTCATCGCCCAGATTTACAATATTCCGCTCGACACACTGGACTATGTGATGATCGCCGTGACTGCGACAGTGGCTTCTGTTGGTACCGCTGGCGTACCAGGAAGTGCGATGGTGATGTTAACTGTCACCTTAGGTGTAATTGGTCTGCCACTTGAAGGCATTGCCTTTATCGCCGCGATTGACCGTATTATCGATATGATCCGCACAGCAACTAACGTAACGGGCGATATGATGACTGCTGTTGTGATTGGTAAATCCGAAAATGAACTCGATGAAGCACAGTTCTATTCGAACGACAATCAAGACGTTACACCTGTGAGTTCGTAGCAATAACAATATTGTATAAAAAGTATTAAGCTAAATAATCAGTACCATTGACCACAGTAAGAGACCGCTTCGGCGGTCTCTTTTATTATCCTACAAACGGTCTTTAATCTATTGGCTTTAGAAGCCACAATCAACTTCGACAGTCCCTATAAACTGCAAAATAGGTTACTCAAATAAGATCAAGCTGTTAGACTCTAAAACTACTCTAACTCACACTTTAGCAGAACAAACAATGACGAGACTCTTCCTTATCCCGCTGATCCTATGTTTGTTTTGGGCATTATTTTTAAAAGCCAACAAACTCACGCTAAAACAAGGCCAGCGAGGTTTTATCTACATTATCGGTATAGGTGGCGGGCTGATTTTAATCCTTATGGCATTACTCTGGTTAACGGCCTAGTTTAATACCAAGGATTCATTTTCTAAATTAGTGACTTAACAAAAAGCCAACTCAATACTGAGTTGGCCTTAGTGATAAAACAGCGTTAACGACTAGAATAAATTCGAAGATAAACCCGCTAAATTTACCCACTCAGTCAAGCCCAATCAGTTAACCCACTCTGTCATCAACCCAGCACGGCAAGTAAAATCCCCGCAGCCACAGCAGAACCTAGCACTCCCGCCACATTGGGACCCATGGCGTGCATTAACAAGAAGTTGTGTTGGTTGGCCTCTAATCCAACTTTGTTCACGACTCGTGCTGCCATAGGTACAGCCGACACCCCTGCGGCACCAATCAACGGATTAATCTTACCACCCGACAACTTACACATCAGTTTTGCCATCAATACACCTGCAGCAGTACCAATGCCAAATGCTAACGCTCCCAATACCAAAATTCCTAAGGTTTCAAGCCGCAGGAATTGGTCGGCTGATAACTTAGAACCGACAGCTAATCCTAAGAAAATCGTAACGATATTGATAAGCTCGTTCTGCGCCGTTTTCGATAATCTATCCACTACGCCTGATTCACGCATCAAGTTACCAAGACAAAACATGCCCACTAACGGCGTAGCCGCAGGTAAAAAGAGAATCGTTAATCCCAGTACCATCAAAGGGAAAATGATCTTTTCCTTTTTACTGACTTCGCGCAACTGCTCCATTTTAATTTCGCGCTCGGCTTGAGTTGTCAGTAACCGCATGATCGGCGGTTGAATAATCGGGACTAACGCCATGTAGGAATAGGCCGCGACCGCAATCGCCCCCAATAACTCAGGCGCCAGTTTTGAGGCAAGGAAAATCGCCGTTGGTCCATCAGCACCGCCAATAATCGCAATGGCCGCCGCGTCCTTCATAGTGAACTCAAATCCCGGCACTAAGTTCAGCGCTATTGCGCCAATCAGTGTCGCAAAAATCCCAAACTGCGCAGCAGCCCCTAATAACAGAGTTTTAGGATTCGCGATCAAGGCACTAAAGTCGGTCAGCGCACCAACACCCATAAAGATCAACAGTGGGAACACCCCAGTCTCAATCCCAACATGATAGGCGTAATACAGGATGCCACCTTCTTCGGTAAATCCCGCATGGGGAATGTTCGCCAGCACTGCACCAAAACCAATGGGCAACAATAGCAAAGGCTCAAAACCACGCACGATGGCGAGATACAAGAGCAAAGCGCCCACTGCCATCATCAACACTTGCCCGCCAGTAAAGTGAGCGATTCCCGTCTCGGCCCAAAAAGCCATTAAACCTTCCATAATGACTCCTACGCCAAGGCCAATAATTGAGAACCCACAGACACTGAGTCACCTTCTTTCACCCAGATCTTAGCGATAATGCCATCGCCCTGTGCACGAATTTCAGTTTCCATCTTCATCGCCTCAAGGATGATCACGACATCGCCTTCACACACTCTATCGCCTGGAGAAACATGCACTTTGAAGATGTTGCCCGACAAAGGCGCGCTCATTTCAAGCCTGATTTCACCATGGCTTGTTGATGGCGTTGTACTCTCAGTCACAGATTGCACAGCATGAACACTTTGTCCCTGTGGCTGGATTTGCGAGATCTCACCGCCTGCGGCGACTTCAACTACGTACTCTTGCCCTTCGACAGTTACCGTGTAGGTTTCAGGGCCACGATCCGTAATATTAGAAGCAGCAAGTACCGAAGTCAGCTCAGGCTTAGGCTCAAAGGCGTTCGGATCGTCACGATTCTTTAAGAACTGCAATCCTATTTGTGGGAAGAGTGCATAGGTCAGCACATCATCGTCATGCTCTGAAGATAGGCGAATGCCTTGTTCCTGTGCTTTATCAGCTAACTCAAGCCGTAATTTAGCCAGCTCTGGCGTTAATAAATCAGCAGGGCGACATGTAATGGCTTCGGCTCCTTGTAAGACTCTCGCTTGCAATGCGGCATTGACTGGCGCAGGCGTCGCGCCATATTCGCCCTTAAGCACGCCTTCAGTCTCTTTAGTCAGTGACTTATAACGCTCCCCCATCAACACATTAATGACCGCCTGCGAGCCGACAATCTGCGATGTAGGTGTCACTAAGGGCAAAAAACCTAAGTCAGCACGCACGCAGGGAATTTCTTCCAAGACCAAGTCCATCTTATCGGCCGCGCCCTGTTCCTTAAGTTGGCTCTCCATATTGGTCAGCATGCCACCAGGCACTTGTGCACGTAAGATCCGCGAATCAATGCCTTTCAGCGCGCCTTCAAACTTAGCGTACTTCTTGCGTACTTCACGGAAATAAGCGGCAATCTCCTCAAGCAATACCATATCGTAACCAGTCGCACGCTCAGTATCTTCCACCATAGCGATAACTGTTTCAGTAGCAGTATGTCCATAGGTTTGGCTCATCGACGAAATTGCCGTATCGAGCACATCGATACCCGCTTCAATGGCTTTCTGGTAAGTGGCGGTACTTAATCCTGTCGTCGCATGGCAATGCATAGATAACACTAGTTGCGTTTGGGATTTTAGTCGACTGATAAGCTCAAACGCTTCCATCGGCTTAAGCAACCCCGCCATATCTTTGATACACAAAGAATCACATCCCATATCTTCGAGACGTTTTGCCATATCAACCCAAGTCTCTATGGTATGCACTGGACTTGTGGTGTATGAGATCGTCCCCTGCGCATGGCCGCCAACTTGGCGCACCGCTTTCACCGCAGTTTCGAGATTACGAACATCATTCATTGCATCGAAAATACGAAATACATCGACGCCATTAGTATGAGCACGCTCAACAAAACGCGTGACTAAATCATCGGCATAATGGCGATAACCTAATAAGTTTTGGCCACGCAGCAACATTTGCTGCGGCGTATTCGGCATTGCCTTTTTCAACTCACGAATTCTGTCCCAGGGATCTTCACCAAGATAACGAATACAGGCATCAAAAGTCGCCCCGCCCCAAGATTCCAATGACCAGAAACCGATCTTATCGAGTAACGGCGCTATAGGTAACATGTCATCAATGCGTAAGCGCGTCGCTAAAATGGATTGATGCGCGTCCCGCAATACGACATCAGTTAAAAATAATGGCTTAGCCACTGCTGTCGTAGAATTAGATACAAAAGTCATACTGCTCCCCATTACTTAATCTGTGAACGATACTGCTTTACCGCTAGTGAAATCGCAGCGACCAAGCTTGGATCTAAAGGTTTAGCATCAGATTGCGCTACCCTCTGCTGACTTTTAGCATGATTTTTAGCAAAACGTGCAGATGCAGTATCGACTGCACACCAACGCGCAACCAAATGAATCCCAAGGATTAGTACACTTAAAAATAAATAAACTAAGCCCATCCCCAAAAACATAATGCCAACGGCATCCAATAAAGATTGCGTTACATCCTCCATATCTCCCCTACCCCTTACTCTCTAGATCCCTATCAACAGCGCGATTGCCCGAAAATCATCGCTATCGCATTACAAGTTCAAAATTCATCAAATGAACAGCTCCAAACTATGGTTCTTCCGTAAACAGACACATAGCGACCACCAATCAGAAAAATTGAATAAAAAATCACATTTCAAAGCTAACTAATCACACAACAAGAAAACCAGCTGAACTCAACCTGCTACGAACATAACCAATTGATAACAAAAAAACCATATCAGTGTAAATTGGTCTTACCAACATTAAGTAAATCCACAGGCGGCAAGTTATTAATCCTCATAAATCGAGCGATTAATTCAATATTCCATAATGAAAAAAGCATAATGTTGGATTTAAGCTGAAGTGATGTCTTAGGCTAAAAAATGATTCCTAAATTGAAAACAACGAGCATAGGAATAAACCAAGTGAAAAAATATGCAAATTTAACAATCCAAGCTACTGCCATCTGACTAAGTGGCAAAATAAAAATGAATATTGTTCTGAAGACATTGTTTGAAGAAGAGGAATGGGTTCAATTCAGCAAATTAAATCAACTTAAATGCCCCCTAGATACCAACACAGAGCAGTGCCTAGCAATACGGTTGGTGTGTGGAACGGCTATCTTAAAAGATAAGCAACAGTGCTACCTGAGCTAGAGCTCAGGCGTTTAGTTATGCGCAGAATTAAGCAATAGGACGAGAACGAAATAGGAAATCCTAGGACCGACAAAGAACTCAGTAATTGAAATGGCTAGTGAGTTGGTGAGTTGGTGAGTAAAAATAGCGGAGAAACATGCAAGCTGAAAGAAAAACTGACTAATTTCTACAAATTGCAGACGCAAAAAAGCCAGCTTATCAGCTGGCTTCGTTGCATCTCAATGAGATAATTAGGCGCTTGGCGATGACCTACTCTCACATGGGGAGACCCCACACTACCATCGGCGCGTTTGCGTTTCACTTCTGAGTTCGGGATGGGATCAGGTGGTTCCACAAGGCTATTGTCACCAAGCAAATTCTGCTTATTACCGTGTCCATCTCTGGCTCACGCTAATAATAATTCGGAAAGCTGATTTGCTTTGTTTGAGTTCAAACTTTATCAAGTATCTGTATTCTATCTAAGGTCGCTTAGCAAAACCCATCTGGGTTGTATGGTTAAGCCTCTCGAGTCATTAGTACATGTTAGCTCAACGCCTCACAACGCTTACACACCATGCCTATCAACGTCCTAGTCTCGAACGGCTCTTTAGAGGAATTAAATTCCTAGGGATGACTCATCTTAGGGCTCG